>NZ_JCACKG010000094.1:95499-282845 GCF_059505265.1 Myxacorys chilensis
GTCCTAATCCTGTCGTAAATCCAAGTCCTAATCCTGTCGTAAATCCAAGTCCTAATCCTGTCGTAAATCCAAGTCCTAACCCAGTTCAAACTCCTCCGCGTCAGCAACTAGAATCTACTGGCGGACAAGCAGCCACAAAAGATCCTAGTGGAGCTAACCCTAATGCAGGAGGCAATGCTAACCCCGGCGCAGGAGGTAATGCTCCGAATTTGGTTACTCCCCCTTCCACCCCTGTCACATCTCCTCCTAATCCGCGTCAGCAACTAGAATCTACTGGCGGACAAGCAGCCACAAAAGATCCTAATCCGGTTACTCCTGCTGCTAATCCAGTTACCCCTGCTGCTAATCCAGTTACCCCTGCTGCTAATCCGGTTACTCCTGCTGTTAATCCAGTTACTCCTGCCGCTAATCCGCAACCTGTCACATCTCCGAATCTAGCCCCGACTCAGGCTTTGCCCAGTCAACCTGTAGAGACACCTAGTTCACAACTTCCGATCGTTCCTATTACAGTTGAAACCCTGCCTGCTGTGAAAGTGAATGCAGATGTAAATCTTCCGACTCCTAATTTGCAGCCAACTCAAACAAACCCTTAATCAACAAACTCTGGATTAAGAGTAACGACAGAAATGCCTCTCCCACCGTTTTGGTAGGAGAGGCATTTAGGCGTTTACTAATGAAGCGGTTTGATTTCAATTACCGAGGTCTGCTCGACACAGATTGGCTGCCCTGTTCTGCATACATCGCTCGCAGCACCATAGCAGGATCAACCCATTGACCTGTATATTTCAAGCCCCAATGCAAATGAGGTCCAGTAGTACGACCAGTCATACCAACTCGACCAATTCGTGCACCAGCCGCGATCGCTTGGTTTTCCCGAATCTGAAGACCGCCTGCGCGATCGCTGATATAGCGTCCGCCTTGACTATCTCGTTCGATGCGCCCCTGCATGTGGCAGTAGATATGCATCCAATCGCCAGACTGAACCACAACCGAGGTTCCACAGGCACTATTGTCAGAAATCTCGATGACCTTGCCCGCCCACCAACTGCGAACATAACTGCCTTGGGGGGCTGCCATATCTAAACCCCGGTGAAACTCCTGATTGTAAGACCCATCAGGAGACTGACGATACCCAAATGGAGAGGTATACCCCTGAAAATTCTCCACCGGAAACGAAGCACCCTGCCACGCTAGACCCTGCGATCCAGTTTCTAGAGCAGCAACGATATTTTGACTCGATCCTAGAGCAACTGAGCTTAAACAGCTAATTCCTGCAAGCAACATCAGACGTTTAACTACAGCGCCAAATTGGATCAGAGACGGTTTAACTGGCTTCATCTTACTTCCCATCGTTAAGGATATTCGGGTAGAACTACTGGACTGCTGTAGAAGTGGGTCTAAGTGGTATAGCAGGATACAAAGATCAACTTCTGTAGCAACTTAACCATCGCCTAATTTAACCACAGACTTTTTCTAAAACCCCCGTGATTTCCTGCGTTTCCGATATCACTAATTCCGTTGTTTTGCGGATGCTTTGTAAAATCTTTATTAAATGAATCGCTTATTTCGTCAAATTAAACCACACGGGAACCATAGATAGAATACGTGATTGCACGATTTTTGTTTGGAGTAATAGGCTTCAATTTTGAGAAAAATATTGGTTAAGCAAAAATTCATTCAAATGGCTAATGTTGCCTTCCCAAATCGCGAATTCTGTCGGTACTAATCCCGAAATGACAGGGAAGTGCTTTGAACCCTTACGCGATTCTACGGAACGTCAAAAGCAAGTCGTATCTTTCAGTCAGTTTTCGTTATTTGGGTTAACGCTGGCTCTAGAAGCATCAGCTTTGCGGAGTTTAAGGGGCTGTCGGATAATTGTCATGAAATCTTAACATTGCTCGATTGATTGTTTGCACTAGAACAATCTAGATGCTATCTTTAGATCAGAAAGTACGAGTTAGTACATTCTATATCCAAACATAGGGTTCACTTATGATTACTCTACGAAAAGCGATCGCGCGGGGACACGCAGATCACGGCTGGTTGAACACTTACCACACCTTTTCGTTTGCCAATTACTACGACCCAAATCACATGGGATTTCGGAGCTTGCGCGTGATCAACGAAGACCGCGTCACACCAAGCAAAGGATTTCCGACACATGCTCACCGCGATATGGAGATCATCACTTATGTCTTGGAAGGCGCGTTAGAGCATCGCGACAGCATGGGCAACAGTTCCATCATTCGCCCTGGCGAAGTGCAGCGTATGACCGCTGGAACGGGAGTGACCCACAGCGAGTACAATCACTCCAAATCTGAAAATGTTCACCTGCTACAAATTTGGCTGCTGCCATCTCAACGCGATTTAGAGCCTGGGTACGAGCAGAAAGAGTATAGCCAAGCGGAAAAGAGCGGCAAACTACGGCTGATTGCATCTCAGGACGGACGGGATGACTCGGTCACAATTCACCAGGATGTCAATCTTTACAGCACTATTTTGCAAGATGATGAACAGGTCAATCATGCGCTTGATCATCGTCACGCGTGGGTTCAGGTGGCACGCGGTTCGGTTTCATTGAACGGTCATCTGCTGAATCAAGGTGATGGAGCGGCGCTAGATGACGAAGAAACACTAGAACTCGTGGGTCAAGAAGACGCAGAGGTTTTAGTGTTTGACCTGGCATAACGCAGTTGCGGCAGAGGAGTTAACTTCTCTGCCGCTCCTTACTTAAAAGATTTTTATTACTGACGTAGCAAAATCACGGTTGTTATTACTACTACAAGGGGAAATTATGGCATTAGGCAGAATGATCGAAGGGAAGTGGACGACCGAGTGGAATGAACGAGATCAAGGGGGCGCATTTAACCGCACTCCAACCATGTTTCGGGATCAGGTAACAGCCGACGGCTTTAGCGAATTTAAGCCAGAGGCAGGACGATATCATCTCTATGTCGCGTTGGCTTGTCCGTGGGCGCATCGCACCCTGATTATGCGATCGCTAAAAGGCTTAACTGAGGCGATTGGCGTGTCGATCGTTGATCCAATTCTAAGCGACAAGGGCTGGATGTTTTCTGACGAGGCAGGCGCAATTCCTGATTCGGTCAATCACGCCCAATATTTGCAAGAGATTTATCTCAAAGCCGATCCAAAATACACAGGGCGCATTACAGTTCCGGTATTGTGGGACAAGCAAAAACAAACGATCGTCAATAACGAATCTCGTGAAATTATTCGGATGTTTGACGTGGAGTTTACAGAATTAGCAACGAAAAAAATAGATCTTTATCCACGTGAACTTCAACAGAAAATAGATGAGACGATAGACGCAATTTATACTCCAATTAACAATGGTGTTTATCGATCGGGATTTGCTACATCTCAGGAAGCCTATGAAAAAGCAGTGACAGAACTATTTGAAAATCTAGATCGGTGGGAAACCGTCCTCGATCAACAGCGTTATTTGTGTGGCGACCAAATGACCGAGGCAGATATCTGTATGTTCACAACTCTCTACCGATTTGACTCGGTGTATCACGGTCACTTCAAATGCAATTTACGACGGCTTGTTGATTACTCGAATCTGTGGAACTATCTAAAAGATCTGTATCAGCATCCAGACATCAAAGTGACGTGCAACTTAGACCACATTAAGCGCCACTATTACATCAGTCAGACCCAAGTAAACCCAAACCAGATTGTGCCGAAAGGTCCAATAATTGATTTTGAAGAGCAACACAACCGTGATCGCTTCGCGATCAGACCCAAGTAAACCCAAACCAGATTGTGCCGAAAGGTCCAATAATTGATTTTGAAGAGCAACACAACCGCGATCGCTTCGCGATGCAATCTTACGCGGCTTAATTTTTCAGGACTACAGATATAACGCTGGAGGCATAGGGTTGCTTTTAGTAACATCTGTTCTGTGATTCTGACGTCTCCGCAGCGTTCACCTCGAATGTCTCTTTAGCTTTACTGCTAATGGCAAACCTTTGATTTCTTCGCTTAAAAATACTCTACCGGAATTGCCATAACGGTAGTAATTCTATCTCAATAGAGATAGAATTCAGGTTTGCCCAGCGTTTGATAAAAAAAGCTTAGCAACTAGCAGAACGATCGCATTTCAATCTGCCCAACCAATATCTAAATCAGTCTGCTGTGGGCTGCCCGGAAATACTGGATGAGAGAGCGCCGCCGTTTGCCGACGACGAAGAACGTCCTCTTGAGGACTTAAAGCTGATTGGAATGACCTAGATTGCGATGTTGCTAGTTTTTCTGATTTTGGTTCTGGCTTTTGCGCTTCCTTAAGCGCTTTGTTCTCGTCGATCAACTTTTGATTTGCTTCTGCGAGGCGCACTGCTGCTTTTTGTGCCTCCTCTAGCTCTGTCTGAACTGCGCTAGACTTCTCTAAACTTTTCTGTAGTTTCCCAGTTTTTGTTTGCTCAGCGAGTTGAGCTTCCTTAAGCGCTTTGTTTTCGTCAATCAGCTTTTGATTTGCTTCTGCGAGGCGCACTGCCGCTTTTTGTGCCTCCTCTAGCTCTGTCTGAACTGCGCTAGACTTCTCTAAACTTTTTTGTAGTTTTTCAGTTGTCTTCGTTTGCGCATCTGATTGTGTTTGCAACTGTTCGATCGCATCCTGAAGCGCTTTTTCTGTTGTTTGAGCTTTTTCTAAAGAACTTTTTAATTCAGCAATTTTTGATTCGAGTTCTGAAACATCTTTTGCTGAAACGTTTTTTGTTGAGGTTTCTTTTTGGGGTGAAGCATCTTTTATGGCAAGCGTTTCTGGGGTCGGAGCACCTTCTTTTTCTGGAACGACTTCTGCCTCAATCACTTGATCTTCAGGTGCTTCTTTAGGGGCTTTCTCTTTGGGCGCTTGCTCTTTAGGCGCTTGCTTGGAGAGATTTGCCAACGGTTTTTGCTGCCGACGCGCTACCATGTGTGTTTCCTCAGATCGCTCTATCTCTAAACCCTACACCCTAGAGCTAGCTTTATTTCATCTCAATTTAGCATTTTTGTCAGAAGACTTTCGATTAGCGCAGAGCGCAGCTTCGCAGGAACCGCAACTCAACACGAACCATAATTCCTTGTACGCTATACCCTAATTGCTCATTTTATAATTGCTCATTCTATGGACGTTATTCCTGCGATCGATCTACTAGACAGTAAATGTGTACGGTTATATCAAGGAGATTACAATCAGTCACAGGTCTTTCACGACGACCCTGTGGCGGTAGCGCGGCAGTGGGTAGAAGACGGGGCGACTCGGTTACATCTGGTTGACCTCGATGGCGCAAAGGTGGGGCGTCCAGTCAATTTAGACGCAATTCGAGCGATTGTGCAAGCGGTGGATATTCCCGTAGAAGTCGGCGGCGGGTTGCGCGATCGCAGCAGTGTTGCCGATCTGCTTGCCACTGGAGTGCGTTGGGCGATTCTCGGAACGGTTGCCGTTGAGCAACCCGGACTAGTCACCGAGCTTTGCACTCAATTTCCAGAACAGATCATCGTCGGCATTGATGCCCGCAACGGCAAAGTGGCGACCAAAGGTTGGCTAGAAACCTCAGAAGTGTTGGCAACCGATCTCAGCGATCGCATGGCAAAGCTGGGGGCTGCCGCCATCATCTACACCGACATTCACCGCGATGGCACACTTCAAGGCCCCAATCTAGAGGCACTCCGAGAAATCGCTTCTGTGGTAGACATTCCAGTCATTGCATCGGGCGGCGTCAGTTCGATGACCGATTTACTGAGTCTATTAGCGCTAGAACCGCAAGGCGTGACGGGCGTGATCGTCGGTCGAGCCATCTACACAGGGGATGTATCGCTAAAAGAAGCCGTGCGGGCAGTAGGTCAAGGACGTTGGCAAGACATTCCACCAGACTTCGGTTCCTCCGCGATCGCTTAAGTATTTCATTAATATTCGCTATAAATCCGCTGCCGCTGAGTTAGCCCTACAGAGAAAGGGCTTTCGCAGTAAACTGTCTAACGACCTCGCAAATCACAATCTATGGCAACCATCAACGACAATTACCTGAAGCTCAAAGCGGGCTATCTTTTTCCTGAGATTGCCCGTCGTGTTAACGCCTTTGCCGCCGACCATCCCGATGCGCCAATCATTCGGTTAGGAATTGGTGACGTAACTGAGCCACTGCCCGAAGCCTGCCGCACGGCGATGATCAAGGCAGTCGAAGAAATGGGCGATCGCACTAACTTTAAAGGCTACGGCCCAGAGCAGGGGTATGAATGGCTGAGAAGCGCGATCGCAACCCACGATTTTCAGGCTCGTGGTTGCGACATTGATGCGTCAGAAATTTTTATTTCCGATGGTTCGAAATGCGATACCGGAAATATGCTCGACATCTTTGGCGATCGCAACACCATTGCTGTCACCGATCCGGTTTATCCGGTGTATGTCGATACGAATGTAATGGCAGGACATACGGGCGAGGCAAACGAGAAAGGTGAGTTTGGTGGCTTAGTCTATTTACCGATCACGGCGGAGAACCAGTTTACGGCGCAAATTCCCTCACAGAAAGTGGATTTGATTTACCTCTGCTTCCCCAACAATCCGACAGGCGCAACGGCAACTAAAGAGCATCTCAAAGCGTGGGTTGACTACGCCAACGCAAACGGCTCAATTATCTTCTTCGATGCGGCTTACGAAGCGTTTATCACTGATCCAAGTTTGCCGCACTCGATCTATGAGATTGAAGGTGCAAGAGATTGTGCGATCGAGTTTCGATCGTTCTCTAAAAATGCAGGCTTTACCGGAACGCGCTGTGCCTTGACCGTCGTACCAAAGACTCTCACTGCTAAAGCTGCCGACGGGTCGGATGTTGAACTGTGGAAACTCTGGAACCGCCGTCAATCCACCAAATTTAATGGCGTGTCTTACATCGTGCAACGCGGAGCCGGAGCCGTTTACTCTCCTGAAGGTCAAACCCAAACAAAAGCACTGGTAAACTTCTACATGGAGAACGCCAAAATTATTCGCGAACAACTAACAGCCGCGGGAATTAAAGTTTACGGCGGTACAAATGCGCCTTATGTCTGGGTACAAACACCTAACGGTTTGTCAAGTTGGGATTTCTTCGATAAGTTGCTCAATGCTTGCAATGTTGTTGGCACTCCAGGTTCGGGCTTTGGCGCAGCGGGTGAAGGGTACTTCCGCATTTCAGCGTTTAACAGTCGCGAGAATGTAAATGAAGCAATGAAGCGAATCACAGAGAAGTTTAAGGTGTAGGGAAGTTTCAGATGTAGGTCAACTTTCTCATTAAACTCGTTAGAAAATTCTGTGTGCTGTTTAAACAGCGAAGAAATGGGGGAATCCAAACGATCGATGATCAGCTCGCCGCTTGCAGTCAAGCAACGGTGTAGACAAAGAGTTCACTAAAACTGAACCGCTTGGAGCAACTAAGCACTGTTCCAAGCGGTTCAACAATTAGAAGACCGACTTATTTTGTTTCAGATCCTTGGCCCGCTTTTTCGGCGATTTTCTCGATCTTGCCAGCTGCTGCAATCAACCCTTTGCCAAGCTTATGCAGAGGACCTTTTACGCCCCGCTCAGCTTCGTCACCGATCGCATTGGTCTGCTCGCCCAATTTGTGCAGCACCTCAGCAATTTCGGTTGCTTCTGACTTCTTGCCCTTCAAAAGCTTTTTCAGTTCCTTCAAGCTCGCCGACAGGTCTTTGATGCCGTCTTCCTTGTGACCTTTGAGGAAGTCCACCCACTCTTCGATCGCATCGATCGCCGTGTCGGATTCTATCTCAGTAACATCACCATGTAGAAGTTCAGCAGCGGATTCGAGGTCAGGCGCATTGTTTTGCTCAGTCGTTTCCGCCTGATGTTGCTTCGCTTCTTTAGAAACATTCTCATCGTGGTGAGCTTTACTTCCGCTTTGAGTTGCCATATTTACAAATTCCTTTTTTCTGCTTTTTGAACACTACACAACACAGTAAAAAAGGCAAAATTGCTTTCCCTCCCTCTAGAGAGCAACTTCAAAATCATTCAATCGGATGAGGATTTTGGTGACGATATTTTGCATTCACTTTTTTCAAGTCCGAAGCTCAAAACCCTTTAGCCTGCTTAAATTAGCCCCATATTTAACCATACTTTCAAAGGATTTCAATGATCTGTATCACACACAGAGAAAGTTGAAAACATCTCACTACAAAGGCAAACGGCTTTCCGTGTTTCTGCCGACCATACCTAGAAGAAACTTTGCTCAGTACCGTAAATCGACGATGGTTTCTTCTAGGGCTTAAATCGACAATAAACTCAACGCTGATGTGAACGACGGACCTTTGTACAGATGATGGCAACTCAATCTTCTCTCCGCTCTCGTGGTATGGAATTACTGGTCTCCTATCACCAAAACCCCTCGGTTCGAGTCAGAAACCAGTTAGTTCAGATGAATGCTGGCTTAGTTCGGAAAATTGCTCACCGGGTTAGTCACCAATGTGCAGAACCCTACGAAGATCTAGAGCAGATTGGCTATCTCGGTTTGATTCGCGCTATCGAGCGATTTAACCCCAATCAAGGCTGCGCTTTTAGCTCCTTTGCCGTTCCTTACATTCGGGGTGAAATGCTGCACTTCCTGCGTGATCGCGCAGGTACTGTTAAGATTCCCCGTCGTTGGCAACAACTCAATAAAGAAGGACAGCGCGTTCGTGAACAGCTATCCGAAGCGCATGGTCGCCAACCGACCGACGACGAAATTGCAACAGTATTGGGTGTATCGCTCAACGAATGGCGAGAGAGCAAGTTAGCTGCCAAGAATCGCTTGCCCTTGAGTTTGGACGCAACCGTGTGTCAACAGCTTGATTCTCCCATGACGCTTGGTGATACCTTGCCCGATGCTCGCTATCAGGCTCTGCAACATCTCGAAGAAGATCGTCAGCAGTTGCAGAAGGCCATGAACCAGCTAGAAGATAAAACTCGGCAAGCGATCGAATATGTTTTTCTGCACGACTTGTCGCGTAAAGAAGTCGCTGAACAGATCGGAGTCAGCCCAATGACAGTGACTCGTCGCATTCATCGCGGCATTCAGCAGATGGTCGGATTGCTTCAGCCTCAGGTACTGCAATCTGATCCTTAAGTTTGACCAAGAAGCGCTCTAGCAGAGCGTTTGGGTCCATCATCTAAAGTCTATCGAGTTTTGCCGGATTGAAGATTCTTCAGTCCGGCTTCCTTTTTTTGGGCTTGCAGACGTTTTTTTGAGTTGCAGACAAAGTGAATGTACGGTAACAATGAAGACGATTCGGTCTTCCGATTCGTAATTGTGACAGAACAGCGTTGACTAATATTGGCTAAGTTAGGAGGAATGGATGTGCGGTTTTGCAGGAGCTTCACTAGAAAAGTACGACAGAACAACCTCGCGGTTGGTCTCTCAATTGGGCTAAGTCTAGTATTATTCCTGAGCCAGCCTACTCTTGCACAAGAGCCTGCTGCACAAGAACCTGCCTCGCCTATTCTAAGTCTGCCTAAACTGGCGTCGCCACTAGAGTTACAAAAACGTCTCAGTAGTTCGCTGACCCCTGATGCCGAAGTACAGAAGGGAGAGGTGCGCTTAGATGGTTATCGGTTATTTACGATCGCATCGTCCGTTGTTCGCGATTCGCCTCAAAATAGCCCGACTCAAAATAATTCAACTCAAAATAATTCAGCAATGCCGCTGCAAGTCCGCATTGAAGGAATTGAAGCGACACTCAACCGAATTGCGAAACGGAACCTCGACGAAGCCGACTTGAAGGTGAGTTCAACGATCGATTCGAGCAGCAATCTGCCGGTCATTTCGGTGAATGGCCAGTATCTGATGACGGTAACAACCCTAGATGCTCAATTGCAAGGGCAAGAGCCATCTGCTTATGCCGAAGAGTTAACCCAAATCATTCGGTCGGCGTTGCTGCGATCGCGGCAAGAACGACAGTCCGAGTTTTTGGGTCGACAGGTTCTTGTGGCGCTGGGGATTCTGCTTAGCCTAGCTATTGCGAGTCGAGCGTTGGCTCACGTTCAGCGACGGCTCAAAGAGCAGCGCGATCGCATTGCCTCGGAGATCCCACCTGTTCCGCCGACTCAAGAATTATCTCCTCATGAAACGCATCTGATTGTGCAGCAACAGATGATGAAGCGGCAGCAGCGTAACTTCAAGGATGTCCAACGTCGTCTCCTAAGACTTGGACAAGCAATGATTTGGAGTAGCGGCGGGTTCGTGCTGTTGGGATTGTTTCCTTACACTCGCTGGCTACAGCCAATTGTGCTATCGACGCCCTTAAGAGTGGTCACGATTATATTAGTGACCTATGTTTTGATGCGAGTTAGTGATGTATTGATCGATCGATTATTTCGCGTATTAGAGAAAGGAGAATTCATCTCTCTAGAAGACTCTCAGCGAGTTTTTCTACGATTGTCTACCTTTTCTAGAGTGGCGAAAAGTCTAGCTGCAATTGTACTTGTTAGTATTGCGATTCTACTAGTTTTATCTTCGATCGGCATCCAAATTATTCCACTACTAGCAGGAGCAGGAATTGTTGGTTTAGGAATTTCGCTAGCTTCTCAAAGTTTAATCAAAGATATAATTAATGGGTTCTTAATTTTATTAGAAGATCAGTACGCTGTAGGTGACATTATTCAGGTTGGTAAAGTTAGTGGTTTAGTTGAATCTCTTAACTTGAGAATCACGCAGTTACGCAATGCAGAAGGGCGCTTGATTACTATTCCAAATAGTACTATCACTGTTGTAGAAAATTTGTCGAAAGATTGGTCACGGGTAGATTTGTCGATCGTAATTTCATCTGATACGAACTTGGATCGTGCCATGCAATTGATTCAAAAGATCGGTACTGAATTGAGCCGATCTCAGGACTGGCAGGAGAAGATTGTAGAGCCACCAGAGGTACTAGGAGTAGAAGATTTCAGTAGTAATGGCATCACGATTCGGGTCTGGATTAAAACGCAGCCACTACAACAGTGGAACGTAGGACGCGAGTTTCGCCGTCGCTTGAAGTTGGCTTTAGATTCAGAAGGGATTGAAATCGGAGTACCGCAGCAGATTTTCTCACTCCACGAAACTTCAGACGACAAGGAAAATAGAGGCGATCGAGATGGCAGCTTGAATCCGCTGAGTAAGAAAACAAACTCGTTGAGTAACAATCGGTAAAACGGAAGCTTGGGTCATTGCTTTGTTTCAACGCTCTGTTTCAAGGGATTAAGCTCTCATCGTTAGTTAGGCAGCGACAATAATGCCCATAGAATTGAGGAGGTGTTGACGTATTTGAGGGCTTCTCTAGCGGTTCGCATCGTTCTAGAGTGACACTGTGCGAGATGGGGTGTGGCAATCCCCGTTACGATAGGTCACAATTTCATCATTTCTGGAGACTCATTGGTTGCACAATATCTAAATATTCCAATCCTTCAATAGAGTACTTTAGCCTGCGTTCATACCTCGGCTCAGACGCGAACTTCCGAAGCCCTAAAAATCTTGGGTCGGATTTTTGAGAAGATCCAACGTTAAGATTAGATCACCCTCACCTCTCCCTTGCTGATGAATCGCTCAGACCGCTTTACCGATACCGCCCTTGGTCTCATTTCGACCCAAAGTTTCCCTGCGATCGTAGGGACGGCAGACATGATGCTGAAGTCAGCCGGGGTAACGCTTGTCGGCTATGAAATGATTGGCGGCGGCTTTTGTACTGCCGTTGTTCGGGGTGGCATTTCTGATGTGCGATTAGCGATCGACGTGGGCAAAGACACTGCCGAGCAATTTGGGCAAGAGGTTTCAACGATTGTGATTGCTCGACCAATGGCAAATTTAGAAGCCGTGTTGCCGATTGGTAGTAGGCTTGCACAACTCGCGTTGGGGCAAGAAGGTAATCGGTTCCGAAACTTAGCAGTGGGACTCCTAGAAACGCGCGGATTTCCAGCGATGGTCGGTGCGGCAGATGCGATGCTCAAATCTGCTGATGTAACGTTCACAGCGTACCACTCGATTGGCGCGGGGCTATGTACTGCGATTATTCGAGGCACGGTTGCGAATGTGGCGATGGCGGTTGATGTGGGTATGCAAGAAGCCGATCGCATCGGAGAACTGCACTCTGTGATGGTGATTCCCCGCGCACTAGAAGATTTAGATCAGACCTTACCACTTGCGAAATGCTGGCTCGAAGAACTACAGCCACTCCAAATTCCAATTCAAGTTCGCGAAGTAGAACGAGAGCTAGTCGCCCTTCCAGAGCTTCAGAAAGCGCCTATCCCCTTAGCGGCTCCTCTTTCTCAAGACAAACAACTCCCCGAAGCACGAGCAGTAGAATTCCCTGAGCCAACAGCCGAGCCTGTTGCTGAACCTATCGCCGAACCTGTTATTGAACCGATCGTCGAAAACGAATCCCTTCAATTCCCTGAGGAATAGTGGGCGTTGCTTAATCTAGTGCTGCGTCAAGTCAAAGACGAGGGATGAAAAAAGGATCAGAGCTGATTTCATCCCTCACTGATCGCTTACGAATTTTTGACTGAATTGCGCTTTCCAAGCCAATACCGAGTTGCTGCCAATGCTTCGGGTACCGAGACGAAGGAGGCAAAGGACCCAACGTTGCGACTTGGCAGTAGGCGCAGAGGGCTTCGTTCTCGCTCCACTCCTCGCGCGCTAGCTCCGCAGACAGCAACGAGTCCATCATTTTGCCTGCGATCGCGATCGGTAGCCAGGGACTGTTCTGCGCTCGATTCTTGCCACCTGCACTCGCAAGCCAAGCGGTGATTGCGTAATTGAGTATCATCAGCGGACGATCTGGCGAATTAAAGCAGCTGTAGGCGTAGTTAGAAGCATCAACTTTGCTTGAATCAAAAATGGGGATGGGGGGCGCAAGTAAGTCACTGACCACTCCAGTTTGATAGAGCGTAAAGATTTGTCCCATCGCTCCTCCCAACGTAGATAGTTCAACAATTAAGCGGCGGCGAGTGAGGTTGTCGCTCTGCCCTTTACGCAGTTCCTCGCCAAGCTGTCGTGGCTCCAGTCTGCATCCCTCAATTTTCTCCCTCCGTGAGAACCTTCCTCTAAAAGGGCACTCTACGCCTGTAGTTTCCGTATGGTTTGATGTCGGATGCATCTGCCCTAATTGCTCATCAATTTGAACGCGACACCCATGCCGTTCGGATTAAGAAATTAATGCTCTATGCCTGCAAAGACTGGTGGGAGAATGATTCTGCCCGTTTAAGTACTATTGATTTAGAAGAATTAGTAGACGAACTTCACCAGCGCTACCCGACTTTAGAGCGACTGCGATCGCGTCTCAACCATTTAGTCGGCATGCTGAACAAATCCGCTGAATACCAGGTTGTTGCACAGTTCATCACCACTGGGCTATCCGTGCTTTACGTGACGAGCGGTTCTGATGGTGAAGCAATGACTCAGATTGTCAACCCATCGCAGCCTGTAACCCCTCACGCAAAAATTGCACACCTTTTAGAATCTGATGCCAATCTCAGCCGCATCAAGAAACTATTGATTTGTGTGTGTCGAAAATATTGGGAAGCGAATCCTTATGTAATTGAGCAAACGTTGCTAACAGATTTGCTTCAGGAGCTAACAAAAGCATACGCCACGCTTGACTGCCTCCGAGTTGGATTAGCCGCTGCGGTCAAAACTTTGAATAAGCCGATCGAGTATGCCCTGATTGCAGAAGCCATTTTGCAGGTGATCGAGCCGTTGTATTCTATTGAGATCCCTGCTGCGAAGCCGCTCAAGCCGACAGCAACGAATTTAGTGCCAACAGCGGCAGCCTATTCCCCATCAAAGCCGCTTCCCATCGATTTATTTGATCTGAGGTTAGAGATTTTCAAGTACACCAATCCACTCCGCGCTAAAATTTTGCTGTTTTCGCTGGCTTACTATCGGTTTGAGTTTCGATCGCAAGATTGGTCAAACCTTAAGCTCTACAGTTTAGAAGGGTTACTGCGAACGATATTGAGTCAAGCGGTTAGCGTAGAGCGCAACCTAGACCGAACTGCACTAGAAGATCTGCAACACAGGCTCCAAGAGATGGCACAACAGTTTAGTGATCCGTCTGAACTAGGAGGCAGCAATGGCAACGAGTATCTCGACGTTGGACAGGCGCTAATCAAGGCGCTAAAGCCAAACTATAGTGTGCTACAGCAGCAGATTCAGCACACTTTACAGTCAGGTAGCGCTGCCGATACCACTTGTGCCAGTCCCACTCAAGTTGTGACCCAGCCTTCTGCGTCTCCAGAATCGCATCAAAACCGCGATTCGCTCCGTGCAGATCCGAAGGATCGCCAGGAAATTTCGGGGAGAACTCCATGAACGCTGAAGAATTACTACAACGCTATGAAGCAGGAGAAACTAATTTCTCTAAACAAAATCTAAGTAGCGCAAACTTGATGGGAGCAGACCTCATTGGAGTAGATTTGAGCCATGCTGATCTCCACAACGCGACTCTGGTCTTGGCCTACCTCAACCGATCGAACTTAACCTCGGCAAATTTGCTGGGCACAAAGCTATGTGGGGCAAACCTGAGCCAAGCCGACTTACTAAACGCAAACTTGCGAGATGCTGACTTGCAAGGAGCTGTTCTCTACAATGCCGATTTACGAGGGGCTGATTTAGGTCTAGCCGTACTACTAGATGCAAATTTGATCGGGGCAGACTTGCGTAACGTCAATTTGAGCGGAGCCGACTTGCGGGGAGCCTGTTTAAAGGGGGCAAACTTCCGGGAAGAGAAACGCTGCTACGACGGCTCAAACTTGCGAGGAACGGATTTGCGCGGGGCTGATTTGCGCGGGGCCAACTTGGCAGGAGCCGATCTCAGTCGAGCCAATCTTGCAGGTGCGAATTTGAATGAGGCCAATTTGCGAGAAGTCGATCTGAGCCAAGCCAATCTGAGTGAAACTCGCTTGAACGGCGCGTTTCTAACTGACGCCAACTTGAGCGGAGCAAATCTTAGCCAAGCGAGTTTGCGGGACGCAAAGCTGAATCGCGCAAGGCTGAGTGACGCCAATCTAAATGACGCAGATTTAGCAGATGCGACCCTCAACGCTGTCAACCTGCACAAAGCAAGCTTGCAGCATGCCAATCTTTACCGAGTCCGGCTGAACCAAGCTGACCTGAGCCGCGCCAACTTGAAAAATGCCTACTTAGTCGAAGCGGTTTTAATTGAAGCGTACTTGGGTCGGGCAAATCTTCAAGGTGCAAACCTCACGCGAGCCAATCTTGCCAAAGCAGAACTCAGTAGTGCTCTACTAGGAGAAGCGATCTTAACAGGGGCAACACTGCCCGATGGAAGTGTGGAGGAATGACGAGGGGCAGATCGGAACACAGCTGGAAAGGTAACAATTTTAACAGCTAAGCGATCGCGCTTCATCGATCTAGATTTTTGTGCCAGTAGAGACTGTGATTGCCGTGTCGGAGATGATGATCACGGTTTATACTCTGTTGGATACTTGTCCACATGCTTTATTTTTGACATCTTTTTAGAAATTCTTCGGCTCAGAAATTCGGGGGTGTGCTAACTATATATTGGCTCTTTTGTGTCCTCGTGTAGATGACTCCATCGCCCGAACCTCAAAATAATCCCCGAACCCCCTCTAGTAAACGCTTGTGGCTCGTGTTGCTCAGCCGCGTCGGCGTTCCGCTTGTCCTCGTTGGATTGCTTGCGATCGTAGGGGGTATGATCTACGGGTGGTTTTTTATCACTCAGAAACTTGCGCCGTTAGTCGAAGAGAGTCTGAGTAAATCGCTCGATCGTCCGGTTCGGTTAGGTAAGATCGAGGGCGTTTCGCTGGCAAGTCTGCGATTTGGCAAAAGCGACATTCCAGCAACAGCGACCGATCGCGATCGCGCGGCGATTGAGTCAGTCAAGGTTGGGTTTAATTTATGGCAAGTGATGTTGACCCGTAAATTAGATCTAGATGTCACGCTAAGTAAACCAAATCTTTATCTGGATCAAGATAAAGACGGAGCGTGGATCAGAACACAAATTTCTGCCCAAACGGACACTGGAACTGTCACCACAGAACTGAAATCACTTCGATTTGAAGATGCCACGCTGGAATTAGCCCCGTTTCCAAAACTGGGGAAAAAGAGAGTTTCTGTCAATCTAAACCGCATAAACGGTGACGCCGACATCTTCGATCGCAGCCGCCGAATCGCGTTTGACTTAGCCGGACAATCGACCACAGGCGGTAATTTTAATCTCAAGGGTGAACTGCTCAATAATAAGGGCGCAAATTTTAATTTCAACGTTAGAGGACAAAACTTTTTAGTCGCAGAGATCGATCGATTAGTGAAGTTGCCGATTGATCTAACGCAAGGGCGAGGAAACGGAAACTTCGACGTTATTCTCCGTCCAAATGTTCGCTCTGTTGTAAAAGGCACGGCTGAGTTTAAAGATGTAGCGCTACAAGTTCCTCAATTGCCACAAACATTGACCAGGGCAACAGGAAATCTACAAGTTAACGATACAGTAATTACTTTAGAGAAAACAACAGGAACGTTAGGAAAAATTCCATTCATTGCTAATGGAAAGATAGATACTCAAAAAGGATTTGATCTCGCCGCGACCGTCAGAAACTTAGCGATCGCAGATTTCGTAAACACCTTTAAGGTTCAGCTTCCGGTGGCGACCTCTGGAGTAGTCAATGCAGACGTAAAATTGACTGGAGCGATCGATCAACCAATTGTGTCCGGCAATGTTCGCACTGCAAAACTCACCAAAATGGATAGGTTCACCTTGAGTCAAGCGATCGCAGACTTTCGACTCAATACCCGAACTCAGAATCTCGCCATTTCTAACCTGCGAGCAACGCCTACGGTAGGCGGACAGATCAGTGGAGATGGTGCTCTGAATCTGGGCACGTCTCGAACAATCGCGTTCAGCGTCCGGGGTGAGAAATTACCGGGAGATCAAATTGCAAAACTCTATAATGCGGCTCCTGCAATTACCGTCGGTCGTGTCAACACTCAAGCGCGAATTAGCGGCACGTTAGATAATGTGCAAACAATCGCGCAGTGGCAAGCCCCCGAAGCAACCTATCCGGGCACTGGAGAAGTTGCGATCGCGAACGGAAACGCAACGCTGCGCAACACCGTTTTGCAAGTGGCAGGCGGAACCGTAATCGCAACCGGACAAACCGTTGGACAGCGCTGGGAAGCAACGGTTGGAGCATCGGGTATTCGAGCGGCTCAGTTTGTTCGATCTGTAGCAGGGCGGGTAAGCGGCAACTTTAAGTTATCAGGGCAATTGAGTTCATTTAACCTAGCTGATATTCAAATTAATGGACAAGCTAGACTCACTGAAGGCATTGGCAACATCAACGCTAAGATCAGTGCCATTCGAGGACAGTGGAAAGCCGATACGCAAATCGCAGGAATTGGGCTAAAACAATTTTCTCCAGACTTGCGCGGTCAGTTAACCGGAAATCTGAACGTGACCGGAACTGTGAATTCTTTCAGTCCCTCAAATATTCGCGCTAATGGACGAGTGCAACTGTCTGAAGGCATTTCGCTGATCACTGACCCGATCGCGGCTCAAATCGCCTGGAATGGTCGCAACATTAATGTTCAGCAAGCCACAGCTCCCGGATTTAGCGCTAACGGCACGCTCTTTACCCGCCTCGAGCCACGTCTTGATATCACCGCGCTCGATCTCAACATCCGTACTACAGGCTATGCTCTCGCGAATCTCCCGATTCCTCGTCCCCCTGTCACCCAACTGAGCGGAGTCGTTGACCTGACTGGACGCCTGACCGGAACGCCTGCGGCTCCTAGAGTGGTGGGAAGTACAACGGTGCGGGGACTATCGCTAAATGGGATTGCTTTTGATCCGATCTTGCGCGGCAATTTACAACTGAATTCAACTGGAGGATTTAACGTCCAGGTAGCAGGCACTCGCGATTCGCTCCGCGAAGCTCCGGATCGCATTGCGCTAGCGCTGAATCCGGCGTATCGACCGATTTCGCTCGATGTGCAGCGGGGTGGCGCAACGGTCATCGGCAGAGCGACGGCAAATAATTTGTTTGCGGTTAACGTTCGACAACTAGAACTGAATGGATTTATTCTTCCAGGAGTTAATACGGCGGCTTTGGGCGGTTTTGGTGGACAGCTCTCAGGAAATTTCAACATTGATTTAGATCGACTGCGTGTGGTGAATGGAGCGTTAGCCGTAGACAATCCTCGCCTCGGAACGTTTAGAGGAGAGCGAATTAGCACTCGCTTTGTCAATCGCAACAATGTGTTTCAGTTTGATGAAACCATCGTCAGAAGAGACAACAGCCAATATGCGTTGTCAGGAAATCTAGATCTGCGATCGCAACCCCGATTTGATGGACAGGTTGTGGTCTCTCAGGGCAGACTCGAAGACATTCTGCAAACGTTACAAATCTCTCAAATTAGCGATCTGTCTCGTGGGATGCAATCGCCGACCTATGGCAGTGCTGCCGACTTGAAAACCGCTGCTGTAGGAACACCAGAACGATCGCTAGACGACCAGATCAAACGGTTTTCGGAAATTATCGCGTTGCTCAGACAACGGGCAACGGTTCGCCAAGAACAGACCATTCCAGAACTGGCCGACGTTCGCGGCGAATTTAACGGCACGATTGATTTTTCTGCCTCGTTGCAATCGGGAGTCCAGGCGGAGTTTGATCTGAGTGGAAAAAACATTGAGTGGCGTCCCTACCCGTCTTTTGCTGACGTAGTAAACGGGCAAGTGCAACGCGATCCAAACCGCATTTTCACGGCTGAACAAGCGATCGCAAAAGGCACGTTAGAAAATGGTGTCGTCAACTTATCGCCCTTGCAACTGCGGTCAGGTGAAGCAGCCATCACGCTGCGCGGACAGTTTGGCGGCGAACAGCAGTCAGGACAATTGACGATCGCAAATCTGCCCGTTGATGAGATTAATCGAATTTATCCTTTGCCCTTAGGCATTAGCGGTAAGCTCAATGCTTCTGCGTTTATTCAAGGACGGCGCGATAATCCCTTTGCTCTAGGAGAAGTAAACCTCACGGATGGCTTTCTCAATGGAACTCAAATTCAATCTGCCACGGGCAATTTCAACTACACAAATGCTCGCTTAAGTGTGAGCAGTACTATTGCCATTGCAGGGCCGGAACCCATACAAATTGAGGGTAGCATTCCCTATCGTTTACCGTTTGCAACAACGTTTCCCGAAAGCGATCAAATCGATCTCAAACTTGATGTCAAGAATGAAGGGTTAGCGTTTCTCAATCTGTTGACACCGCAAGTCGCATGGCAAGGCGGACAGGGCGCAGTTCAACTGCAAGTCACGGGTCGTTTGCTTCAACCTGTGGCAACTGGAACCGCTACCTTTAGCAATGCCACCATCGCGGCTCAAGCATTACCCGATCCATTAACTGGCGTGACGGGTTCGATTCAATTTGATCGCGATCGCATCCGGGTTCAATCGCTCAAGGGACAGTATAGCCAGGGTGAAGTATCGGCTCAAGGTGTGCTTCCCATATTTGGCACATTAGATTCGTCTGATCCTGACGCTGCCAATCTCTTAGGGGTTTCGCTGGATCGCTTGGCAATTAACCTTAAAGGACTTTATCGAGGCGCAGTTAACGGTAATGTTTCCGTAGGAGGGACTGCCTTTGCGCCTCAATTGAGCGGGGAAGTCCGGTTGACGGATGGACAGGTTTTAATTCCCGACAATACTGCCTCTCTCACCGCAGGCGGCTCCTCTCCTGATGAAGCAAGCGGCGATGGAGCAAGCGGAGCCTCATTACAACAGCCGTTAGAATTTAACAATCTCAAGCTGGTGTTAGGCGATCGCGTCCGCGTTGTCAGTCCTCCCATCATCAATTTTTTGGCGCGAGGAAACCTATTCGTCAACGGCACGCTTAGCAATCCTGAACCCGAAGGGACAATTGCACTGAAAGCCGGACAGGTCAATCTATTTACAACCCAATTTGTGTTGGCGCGGGGCTATCCGCAGACAGCAACGTTCACGCGATCGCAGGGGCTGGATCCTACACTCGATGTCCGCCTCATTGCGTCCGTTCCCGAAGTGACGCGAAACCGCATTTCCACCACTAATATTTCTTCTGAAGTTAGAGATGATTCGCTGTTAGCCACTGGCTTAGGATCACTGCAAACGGTGCGAATTCAAGCAAAAGCGACCGGGCGGGCGAGTCAACTATTTGAAAACTTAGACCTTACGAGCAGTCCCGGTCGAAGCCGTGGCGAGATCATTGGCTTGATTGGCGGTGGCTTTGTCAATACTCTTGGTCGCGGCGATAGTACGTTGGGCATTGCGAATCTTGCGGGTTCTGCGCTACTAACCAACATTCAAGGCTTTATTGGTAACGCGATCGGGCTGAGCGAATTTCGACTCTTTCCAACTCTCCAGCGCAGCGATCGTCGTCGCGAATCGACTCTTGGTTTAGCCGCAGAGGTCGGCGTTGATATCACAGGTCGTCTGTCGGCGTCGGCGCTTCGCATTCTCACGTCCGATCAACCCACCCAGTTTGGAATTCGCTATCGCATCAACGATGGTCTGCTTTTTCGAGGTTCAACCGATTTTTCTGGCGACAGTCGGGCCATTTTTGAATATGAGACTCGGTTTTAAGGAGGTAATTCGCAATCAATCGTAGCGATCGCTAGGATTTGGGTTCGATTCTGACTGAATTGCGAATTACAACCACCTTATAGATGTGTTTGTATCCGTTCGACTAGCTGTTGAGGTCGGATGACGCCTTCAATCCGATGAGCAGGTTGCCCTTTTTTGAATAAGACTAAAGTAGGCAACGCAAAAATCTGGTACTGAGAGGCTAAATCAGGATAGTTATCGACGTTGATCTTGACAACTTTAATTTTGTCTTTCAACTGCTCGTTGGCTTGGTCTAAAAAGCCTGCCATCATTTGACAGGGACCGCACCACGGAGCATAAAAGTCTACCAGAATTGGCATGTCCGAACTGGCGATTAGCTCCTGGAAGCTATTAAATTGCTGCTTTGTTGCCATTTGTCCGACCCTTAAATGACGTACTCTCCAACACTAGCGCGTGTTCTGCAATTCGGCTTGTTTGAAAGATGGAGATTTGTTACTGCGACCGCTGAAAAATGATTGCAGTATCAAGAAAACTGAGCCGTTCTTCAACTTAATTAACGGTAAAGGGGAGTTTTAGCTTGCGGTTGTGACGTGTGAACGTGTTATCAAGTACCGAGATGCTGTATCGAGAAAGAGTATCGCGAACTCAATATCACCAAGCTGTATCGAGAAAATTTTTGCGTGAACTCGATACCGCGAAGCTGTATCAAGGAAGGTTTTGTGCAAACTCGATGTGAGATTGAGAAAATCGAGTTGGGTCAATGCAAAGCTTGATACAGAATGGTGAGATTGAGATAGCCGCATTTGGATCTCGACAAGCGAAGGGCGAACTTTGTAGAGGAGAGCGATCGTAAGGATGAGACGTGCGATCGAAGATTGGAAAAGATGCTGAGTATCTGTGTACTGAATTATCTAGGCTACCATTCGGAATACTGAAAAGTTGTCGAAGCAATCGAGCGATCCTATTATGAGCATTTCCATACTCTATAGCGCAATTCCTCCTAACAGTACGCTGTACGCACGGCTTCAGCGTGAAAAGGCACTCAGCGTCCTCATGGTTTCTCTTTTCCCTCATGGTTGTGGCATCTTTCGCGTTTTTGAAATTGAGTACGAGATTGATGAAATCCTTGCAGATGTTATCGAAAGACATCACGAGACATTTGGATCTGAACTAGAAGCAAGTCAGGCAATTGCTGAGTTTCGGTCTGAGTTGAGGCAGACTCGTCAAGCCTATCCGGGGATTGAAGATAGAAGTGCATTATTAGAAAGCTCATCTGTTGAGATTGAGAAACGTTTAGTGCATGAGTTATCGAGAAGACAGATTGCGAATGCTGATAGGATTGTTAAAAGGCTCATATTCGGAGATCAAACTCTCGCCCCAACTCTATTGCCAGCAAAGGAATCATTGGGGCTGATATCCCGTGAGCTAGTGAGTGGAGGAGCCAGCATTTTTCGACAGATCAATCCCGCAACGCTGTTCGCAAGAGACGAAGGTTGGGAAGGATGGTGCCTTAACCACTTAGAGCGGTGGAGAGGATTATATCTTTCAGCAGACGAGAAAAATGAGGAGATATTGGTTGGAGGTAGTTAAGGAGGCAGCCAACTTAAGGTTAGTGCAGCAGATTGACGGCGATCATTGGTGCTGAGTTGAAAGATAAGCGCCTTGTCAATCTCCGCAAGCATGGGATTGATTTTATTGACGTTTTAGCAGTGTTCGATGGAGATACGGTGACGGTTGAGAACGCGCTACAGCCACAGAGAGCAGCGTTTCATCACGTTCGGTTTGCCCCAAAGGCACAGCCTCTTCGTTAAGTCTGAGAGGTTACTAGCGGCAGGTGAAGCGGGTCGTTATGGGTTAGTTTTAGGATTGGTGATTTTAGGCTTGACTAAATTGAGCGATTAGCGCAAACGCAACTCTACAGGAAACGCGACATAAGCAGACGAATAGTATCGTCGAGTGATGGGTTATCAACACCACCCGAAATTACGGTATTTTCGCTATCTAACCTACCCTAGTCACAGAGACATTTTGATAGCCTAGAGAAGCAATCAGGTTGAGCATTCTAAATTAGCTTCTAAACTTAGAGTGCGTGACTTTAAAAAATGACTAATTTTGCGAGGGGATGAGCGAGTGGCTGCAACCAATTTCAAAGATTACTATTCCCTTCTGGGTGTGAGTAAAACCGCCAGTGCCGATGAAATCAAAAAGGCATTTCGGAAACTGGCGCGGCAGTATCACCCTGACGTCAATCCAGGGGATAAGGTCGCAGAAGCTCGCTTTAAAGAAATCAACGAAGCCAACGAAGTCCTCTCTGATCCCGACAAGCGGAAGAAATACGATCAGTTTGGACAATACTGGCGTCAAGCTGAACAAGCAGGCGCAGGGCGTCCCTCCGGCGGGCGATCGCCATTCAACACCGGAGGCTCGGCAGGATTTGATGAGTTTGAGTTTGGACGCTACGGTAGCTTCGAGGATTTTATCAACGATTTGCTCGGTAAATCGGCAGGCGGCTACGGACGGACTGCCGATCCCTTCGGTGGTGGATTTCGGACTCCGGGCGGTGCTGGATTTGATGGAGGGACACGCAGCGATCCCTCAGATTTTGGCAGAGCCAATCGCGCCCCAGCAGGCACAAGTCTTGACACCGAAGCCTCGATCAAGCTCACATTTTCTGAAGCGTTTAACGGCGTTGAGAAACGACTGCAAATTGGCAGTGAAGACAACATCACGGTTCGCATTCCGTCGGGTACCAAGGCCGGCAATCGAATTCGAGTTCGTGGTAAAGGACGCTTTAGCCCGCACTACACAAGCCAACGCGGAGATCTCTACCTCACCGTTGAACTGATTCCTCATGCATTCTTTCAGTTTGATGGCGACAACTTGGTGTGTGAAGTCCCGATCGCACCGGATGAAGCCGTGTTAGGAACTCAAATCGATGTGCCAACACCCGATGGTAACGTCAAGGTCAATGTGCCTGCTGGAATTCGCTCAGGGCAATCGTTACGCCTGCGAGGGAAAGGCTGGCGTAATCTTAAAGGAGAGCGCAGCGATCAAATGGTGAAAATTACGATCGCACCTCCAAAAGAGTTAACCGCGATCGAGCGCGAAGCCTATGAAACCATTCGCACGCATCGCAGCTACGATCCGCGCAGCCATATCAAGTCCGTGAAGCTCTAATCGAATCAATACCGTGTCTCTATCTTTAACACCGTTGCCCTTAACACCGTTGCCCTTAACACCGTCGCATTGAGAGCCGTGATACACACGCTGATCTTATGTCAATTTCCTAAATTAATGTGACCGATTTGTGTAGGGGCACGGCACTGCTATGCCCTTATTAGTCAGGATTAATTGCCGATCTCAAACCAAGCCCGCAACACTTCAGCCACCGTCCACGCTTGAGCAAAACATCCATTCGGAATCATTGGCGCGTCGCCATCAAAAATCTCACTCAAGCTTCCCAAACCATGAGATGACAGATGATTTGCCATCGGTTCTAAAAATTCACGCGCTTTGATTGCATCGTCATACACGCGATAGTGCGCGATCGCATACGGCCCAATCAACCAGCCCCAGACTGTGCCCTGATGGTAAGCTCCATCACGCTGCACCGGATCACCGCCATATTGCCCTTTGTAATTGGGATGTTTCGGGTCTAGCGATCGCAGCCCGTAAGAGGTTAGCAGCGATCGCGAACAGGCATCTACAACGGCTTTTTGCTGAGGCGCAGACAGCGGACTTTCCGGCAACGACACCGCAAAAATTTGATTCGGACGTAACGCGGCATCATCCCCATCTGGGCTATCGAGCAGGTCATAGCAGTAGCCGACCGACTCATTCCAAAAGCGCGAAAATCGTACTAATGTTCGCTCTGCCATCGCATCATACTCGCGATGAGGTTTGCCAATTTGACGGGCAAACTTCGCCAAAATGCGGAGCGCATTGTACCACAGCGCATTCACCTCAATTGGTTTACCAATACGCGGCGTTACCACCCAATCGCCGACTTTGGCATCCATCCACGTCAGTTGCGTACCTGGTTTTCCGGCATATAGTAACCCATCTGCTGCGTCAAGATGAATACCAAAACGAGTGCCGCGACAATGCCAATCAATAATATCTGCCAACACAGGAAACAACGCTTCGATCAGATCTTGGTCGTCAGTAGCGATGTAGTAATGATAAATTGCAACGAAATACCAAAGGGTGGCATCAGCGGTATTGTAGTCGGGCAGTTCTCCAGCATCGGGGAAGCGATTGGGCAACATGCCTTGATCCACAGACTGAGCAAAGGTTTGAATAATCGATCGCGCAATTTCGGTGCGTCCTGTTGCCAGCGTTAGCCCAGGTAGACTAATCATCGTATCTCGTCCCCAGTCACTGAACCAGGGATAGCCCGCAATGATTGTCTTACCGTTAGGATTGTTAGGCTGAGGGCGATTCACAATGAACTGATCTGCTGCCGAAATGAGATGACGAATCCAGGGAGGACTACTTTCAATTTGTTTGAGGCGAGGGCTTTGCAGCCGTCCCTGTAAGTCAATTTTCCAGCGATCGTGCAAGCGCTGTTCGTACACTTGCTGAGATCGCAGGGCGCTCTCTCCCTCTAAATTTGGAGTTGCCTCTGTACTCGCAACCAAGGTCAACGATTGACCGGGTTCTAGCGTAGCTTGAAAGGTTGCAACATGAAGATGATCCTCGCGATCGCGCAGTCCCCGCGATCGTTCTGCGGCTAGGTCAAACCCGTAATACCAATCGTGGAATAGCGAAATATTGCCACCACACAGCAGATAAAATGGTACAGCTTGAGGAAAAGCAGATACGCGAACACCATGCGGCACAGATTCAACATCCATTTGCCAGTCATTAGCTGATGTATCACCGTGGTAATCACGATAATTGATCATGGTTTTCAACGTCAGCGTTAGCGGCTGCGTTGAACGATGTAAATGATACTGAACATACGTTGTGTTTTCCCCTTGCTGCATCCAAATGCGCTTTTCGAGCAGCGCGTCGCCGCAAGCATAGCGCCAAACCGGAATCGTTCCTGTTAAATAAAATCGCTCAATATGCTGATAGCCTTCAGGTCTAACCGTTCCATCAGACCAACGGTTGGTAGTTAACGGATAACTATCTTCCCCATAGCGCACTGAGTCTTCTAGCTTGGCTAACAGCAGGGTGCGTTGCAGAGGTGGCTTGAGGGCGGCAATTAATAATCCGTGGTAGCGACGGTTCAGCAGACCTGCGATCGTCCCTGATGCAAATCCTCCAATTCCATTTGTGACTAACCATTCTCGCGTTTCCGCCGTTTCTAATGCACCGCAAATTTCGCGCCCAAAATCGATCACCATCCCATTCGCTCCCGTACTGCATCCATCGAGTATTAACGCCGTTCGCCAGAACTACCAGTCGCCCTTTGAAATTCTAGTTGGCGTTGCTGAATATAGCCTGATTTCGCCACGAGAAAGTTGATTCCTCAATTTGATTCCATTCGGATGGGGTCAACGGTTGCTCCACGAGGTCGATTTGAAACTGTGCGATCGCGCTAGCAATTAAAGCATCCATAACTGTGTTAACCAGCACATCACCTGTTATGGCTAGATCCACTAAATTCAATGGCGTAATCTCTTCCTCAAACACCTGCTGGAAAAGCTGGGCATCCGGTTCTAGGCGCATTGAGCCGTGCTGCAAAATGGCCGATTCTTTTCGCAGTTGGGCGCTGCCAATCAGTTTTGCCCCGTCCGAAGTTACTAGATCCGCGACGGTTGCTGTTCCAAAGCAGTTGGGGTTGCGCCGATAATCGCGTCCCGCCTGCCCATAGTGGAGATCAACACCAAGCGTATGCCAGCCTCGAATCAGAAATTTAGAAATCGTTTGGTAGGCTTGCAATCGGCTACCGGACAGTCCAGAAGTGACGATCGCATAGGTGAGGTCGCCTTGATGCAGCACCGCCCGTCCTCCACTGGGGCGTCGAACCAGGGCAATGCTTGAGTCTTGCCATAAATGATTCCAGAACGCTGGATATTGACGCTGATGATAGCCCAGCGACAGGGTAACAGGCGACCAAGTGTAAAACCGGAGGGTGGGTGGATGTTGACCCAATCGATGTTGCTCTAAGAGCCAACTATCGATCGCCATCTGCACTTGTCCCGACGCTTGCATCAGAGGAATTAGCCGCCACGTTTCCATCTTTCGCTATTTGTCCACGTTTAATAAAATACTCATTCTTTTGGTAGAGACGGCTAGAACCCTTACTCTGAACAGCTATCCACGAATACGTCTATCTTACGCTTGATGTAGTGTCTCTACCTTTTTCTAGGTTAATGATTGAGATGCAGTCATTAAGGTATGTAAAGAAAATAAAAACAACGATTGAACCTTTCAGAGTTACTAATCACTGAGAGTTTTAATTGATTTTTGGAGGACTCTATGACTTACGCAACCGATCAAGACACAACCCAAGCGTTGGAGCAATTTCGTCAATACGATGTCGATACGCAACTCGCATTGCTGTGGTTCGGTTATTTAGATATCAAAGATGATCTATCTCCTGACCCTGCTCACAGCGCTGATGTCGCGGCTCACGCCTACTGCGATCGCATTCGTGAACTCCCTAAAGAGCAACAGTTGCAAGCGCAGCAAGACATTCTTAGTGGTGCAAGCAGCGAATGGGGACGTGAATATACTTCCCTCAGTTCGAGTGGCAGACTAGAAGTTTGGCTGCTGTTAGGACAAGGAATGGAAGATGGCTCAATCATCCAAGTGCCTTCTGACTACCAGTTGCCCAGCGAAACCAACAAGTTTACGGAAGCTATTGCTAAGCTGTCGTTTGAGCAACGGATCAACTTCATGAGAAGCGCCGTCATGGAAATGGGTGCTCCAGCAGGATAATAGAGTAATGATTTAATAGATCATTAGATCAAGATCATTAGATGAGCGTAGGGCGGGGTTGTTCAGTTGTCTGTATATGACACCGAACAACCCCGCCTTTGTGCTATTTCATACCAAATTCAGATTGCAGTAATTCATCATTGTCATCTGCGATCGTTGCGACGACGGTAATCAAGCGCGAAACTTCACCCGGCGATAGTTCTGCAACGGTTCGACTCGACAGCACAACAATTTGATCGTTAAAGATCCCAAAACACGCTTCAAAAGTACTCATCCAGTTCATCTCTAGCAGTTTTTTCATTAACTGCGGTTCGTTCTGAGCAGGCAGAGCCAATACCGTAGACCAAACGGTGAACGTGTCTTCATCCGTCTCGCCTGTAAGTTGAACAAACACCTCAACGCTGCCGTATTTAAACTTCCAGAGGTGTCCGCCCTCGGTTTGGTTCACCATGGCGCTATCGCTCTGATCGAGGCTATCGATCACAGTTTCGATCACCTCAATGACGTTCAATTCGCTTGATGATGATTCGGTCATGTCTGGATCAGATTGATAGTTCACCATAAGTACGCTTGTTTATATGTTGTCTACAGTGGGGACTGAGCGGGGACTGAGATTTACGGTAGCGCTTCTTTTAGCGGTGACAGCTCAGCCCACTTCTCTTCATCTTTGTAGCAAAGAATGGAGAGTTTGAATTCAAAATTTATATTTTTGACATCGCAAAATATAAATCTGACTGCTGACAGAATTTCCTTTGAGTGGAATGATCCCCCTGATAGATGAGGCTAATAGAGGCAGTGCGCAATAGTTTTTGAGAGTCATGGGCTAGCAAAGCTATTGACTCAACTAAAAGACACTCTATAGGAGATTTGTATGCCGATTTCCATTCGTGATGATGTCGTGTACATCATGCTGAAGCGCATCGACGAGAGCGATCGCGGTCCTGGAGCTGATCCAGTCAAATTTACTGAAGGTGACTTTGCGAGCATTGAACTGACACCAGCCCAGTTTTTGGGACATCTAGATTTCTTAAATCAGCGTCAATATATTAATGCTGAATTCTCGGGGAACGCCTACGCTAACCAAGATGACGTGCCCGATGTGGTCAATGCCGAACGGTCTGGATTCCGAATTGCGAATACCTATGGTGCGCCCGATGGCCCGTTGCCCCATTTGATTGAGTTTAAAAAAGCAGAATTGACTGAGAGGGGGCGGGAGATGCTGGCAGATATGATTGCCAATCCGCCAAAAGCACTAATGAAGAAGAAGGGCGAGGCGACCCCAATCCCAACGAAAGATACGCCGTTCTTAGAGAAAATCAAGATCAAGGCGGAACTCTCTGACTTGTATGATGCAAGAGACCTGACCGAGGTCGTGTTCCGCACGATGCGTGACATGATGACGAACGAGGCCGTAGACAAGGTTTCTGAAGAATTACACGTGCCGATCGAGGAAGGCACCGACGATAAGACGCTTTACACAGCCACTCCGCTGGCGACTGAAGTTTCCGATTTGTGGGAAGACACCAATCCAATTGTTCACTTCCTAAGCCGCGTGCGTCCGCCGTTGAAAATCAAGGCAGATACGTTCCTGTTCCGGGTTCGTCAAGAAGGAGGATTATCTCGCGCTATTCCTCCAGAGGAAGTAGTGGCGGCGGTGTTCTCAGCCACCAAAGAGGAACTTTCTCAAGAGCGAGTTCAGGAAATTGCAGGCTTTCTTCCCGATGAAATTCGGCACATTTGGGAAACCGCGTAAAGCGGGTGCAGACCGTTTGTAAGTCTCAGTTTGTAAGTTCCATTGGCAACGGATTTTTTTAGCAGATGTAGCAGATGAGTAGAGCCATTCATCTCGTCTGCTCTAGAATTTGTTGCCAGTTTAAAGAGCAGTAGGGGTTACACCAGATTGCCCCATCCCTGAATTGAGCAGATTGGGGAGCGGTTCTTGCATTGCGCTCTGCGCATCAGTGCTGTTGGAGGTGATGAGATCGCAGTTTTACAGCAGTTCTTGGCGCAGTCGGTAGATGATCGTGTTGGGTTCGACTTGACTGAGAATTTCGCGAATCACTGTATTTGCGCCTTGCGCTCCCCACGTGCAGCCCTGCTCTAAATAAACTTGGGCGGCTCGACCAACCGAGTAAGAACCGTATCCCGCGATTCCAGCTTGCGCGATCGCGGCTCCTGCCATTGCCGACAGACTGGTTGATCCATCTATTCCGGTAGCGAGTGCCGACGCGCTTTTGCCGAGTCCAAACACAAGTCCGCTACCGAGTTCTCCTAGTAGCAAACTGCCCGAACTAACTAAAATTGTTTGCAGCAGTTTTCCAGCTTCGTAGCGCGTCATTGGTAGACCGTATAAATCGGCGAGGGCACGAATCATGACCACGTCCGAAATTGCGCCGCCAATGAGGTCAAGTACGGCGATCGGGTTGAGCGCGATCGCAAGGGCTTTGTAGCGTGTAAATTTCCAAATCAGCGCCTCTGCTTCACCGTCGCGGAGTTCTACAATTCGCTGTGCCATGTGCGTTTCAGCCGTTCGCGCTTGAGACAGCGCATTGAGTGCTAGGAGCGATCGCCCTTCCCGATTCAAGATCGTCAAGATTTTATACTTCAGTTGATCAATGTCGGGCGGCGGGGTTTCCCATTCAGTCGCGATCCGACCGTCGGGATATTCCACTCGCATTTGGAGCGGTGCGGGTTCTGCCGCGACCATAACAATTTCATCAGGCGTCAGCAGTTGTTCTAACCGTTCGCTGCTGCCCGTTCTGCCACCTAGCTTTTGCAGATTGGCATACACCGCTTGACGACTTTGATCGGGATAGAGATCGATTTTGTTAAACACAATGATGATTGGCTTCTGAGCCTGCCGCAAATCGCATAGCGCTTTATATTCTGTGCGCGTGATGTCTCCAGCGACAACAAACAGAATTAAATCAGCGCGTTCTGCTACCTCTTGCGCCATCTCTGCCCGCACTTGTCCGTCTACTTCATCGAGTCCGGGAGTATCAATCAACTCAATTTGAACGTTGCCGAGTTGCTGAGGTGCGATCGCGCTCTGCTGTGACACCCATCCACCTGTAGGCGACCATCGAATCGTGCGCGGCTGCTGCGTGACTCCATTGATTGGGCCTGTTTCAAATACCTTGTCGTCCATCAGCGCATTCAGCACCGCCGATTTTCCGCGACTGACTAAGCCGAACACCGCAATACGCACGACAAACGTATCGAGCTTATTTAAATTGTCTGAAAGTGTGTCTAGCTCGCGTTTGAGCGTGGCTTGCAAAACAGCATTTTTTGTCGATCGCAGATACTGCGAGTAGCTTGTAAATGCCTGTCGCAAGCTCCCCCGCGCCCGATTGAAATGCGTTTCTTGAGGGTTAGACCGATTGGCTTTAGAAGAGGGCTGATTCAAGGCTTAACATGAGAACGAATGCACTGCATATCTCTATTCTCATCTAAAATGCTTCAATTTACCGCTCTATCAGTTGGCGCACCTTTGCGATATGAAGTTGAATGGTGAGACTCGTACCAGTTCTGAATTAAGAACGTAGATTTCACAGGCGCTATTCTTGCACCGACTCTTACACCGACTAAACCCGCGATCGCGGCTTCTTCATTCGGCTTTGCTGAATCTAGCTATGAATTGTCCCAATTCCCTTTCACCAGTCTTCACAAAGCAGTCGAACCTAGGGGATAGAGAAGCACAGAGCTTACCATTACTTCGTTTTGACGGGTCGATTCATTCTGTTAGTAGGTCAATTCATTCTGTTGGCGAGTCAATTCGTTCTGTTGGCGGGTCAATTCATTCTATTGGCGGGTCAATTCATTCTATTGGCGAGTCGATTCATTCTGTTGACGGGTCAATTTGTTCTCTCGATGAGCCAATTCATTCTGTTGATAGGTCAATTCATTCTATTGGCGGGTCAATTCGGCCTCTCAAGCGATCAGTTCGTGCGATCGAGGAGGTGAGATGATTGGTTCCCTTCAGCATCTCTGTGCAATCCCGATGGTTTAGGGAATTGATATTGTTTAGATCAAGGCACATCATCGATTCATACCCGGACTCAGCCACGCCCTTCATTCATCTTGAGCATTGGAGAGGCGCAAGGGTTGCTCATGTTCAGAATTCTCCGACTGCGCTACAACTGAGTTTGTAGTCGTTGAAGATGTGCCATGACGAATTCTGCTGGGTCACTGCGTTATCCTGTCACCCGTACCGCCGACCAAACCGACACCTATCACGAAACCTCGGTTGCAGATCCCTATCGGTGGCTTGAAGACCCAGATTCAGACGAAAGCCAAGCTTGGATCGAGGCACAAAATCAATTGACGTTTGGCTATTTGCAGAATCTTTCGGAGCGATCGCAGATCCAACAACGTCTCACCCAACTATGGGACTATGAAAAGTACGGCATTCCGTTTAAGCAGGGCAAGCGCTATTTCTATTTCAAAAATGACGGCTTGCAAAATCAAAGCGTCCTCTACACGCTGACTTCATTAGACGATGAACCGAAAGTTTTACTCGATCCAAACAAACTATCAGACGATGGAACCGTTGCCCTATCTGGATTTGCCATTAGTGAAGATGGGCAACAGATGGCGTATGGTCTATCGACGTCTGGATCAGACTGGCAAGAATGGTTTATTCGCAACATCGAAACAGGAGACGACAGCCGCGAGTCGGGTCATGCAAAAGACGGCTTGAAATGGATTAAATTTTCTGGTGCATCCTGGACACATGATGGTCAAGGCTTTTTCTACTCGCGCTACGACGAACCCAACGCCGCCACCAAGCTAGAAGATACAAACTATTTTCAGAAGCTCTACTACCACCGCTTAGGCACAGAGCAATCTGAAGATCTGCTGATTTACGAACGGTCTGACCACAAAGAATGGGGTTTTAGCGGCGGGGTCACTGAAGATGGGCTTTATCTCATCGTCTCGGTGTGGCTGGGCACAGATTCCCGCAACCTAGTGTTTTACAAAGAGCTGTCTGTCCCAGAGGCTCCGGTTGTTGAACTGATCAACACGTTTGAAGCGGAGTTCAGCTTTATTGATAATGATGGCAGTGTGTTTTGGTTTCAAACTGATTTGGATGCACCGCGAGGACGCGCGATCGCAATTCCAACAACCACTCCCGATCGTACTCATTGGCAAGAAATCATTCCTCAAGCGGCTGAAACCCTGCAAGGCATTAGCGTTCTTAACCATCAGTTCGTCGCTTCTTACCTCAAAGATGCCCGCAGTCAAATCAAAATCTTTGACCTCAACGGCGCATTCGTGCGAGAAGTCGAACTACCCGGCATTGGCTCTGTCGGGGGATTTGATGGAAAACGCGAGGATACAGAAACCTTTTATAGTTTCACGAGTTTCACTACGCCAAACACGATCTATCGCTACAACTTAGAGACCGGGGAAAGCACTGTCTTTCGTCAGCCGCAAGTAGATTTCAATCCGGATGATTACGAAACTCAGCAAGTCTTCTACAGCAGCAAAGACGGCACGCAGATTCCTATGTTTATCACCCACAAAAAGGGACTGGTGCTAGACGGAAGCAATCCCACCTGTCTCTATGCCTATGGCGGCTTTAACATTCCTCTGACGCCAAGCTTTTCGGTTGGCAATCTCGTCTGGATGGAACTAGGCGGCATCTATGCGGTCGCTAACTTACGCGGTGGCGGCGAGTATGGCGAAGAATGGCATCAGGCGGGCACAAAGCTCAAAAAACAGAATGTGTTTGATGACTTTATTGCGGCTGCAGAATGGCTGATCCAAAACAACTATACGTCTTCTGCTAAACTCGCGATCGCAGGTGGCAGTAATGGCGGTTTGCTCGTAGGCGCGTGCATGACGCAACGTCCTGACTTATTTGGAGCCGCCCTACCCGCTGTGGGCGTGATGGATATGTTGCGCTTTCACAAGTTTACAATTGGCTGGGCGTGGATGTCTGAGTATGGTTCGCCGGAAGACCCAGAGGAATTCAAGGCACTGTACGCCTATTCTCCACTGCACAATTTAAAGTCTGCTAATTATCCGGCGACGCTGATCACGACGGCAGATCATGACGATCGCGTTGTTCCTGCCCACAGCTTTAAATTTGCGGCGGCATTACAAACGGCGCACACCGGAACGAATCCTGTTCTAATTCGGATTGAGACGAAAGCGGGACATGGTGCAGGCAAACCGACAGCAAAGGTAATCGAAGAAATTGCTGATAAATGGGCGTTTTTGAGAGAAACCCTGGGGTGATTTATTAAGGACAAGCGTCTGAGTTGATCCAGCATTTTGAAATGCTAGAGTCGGATCACTACAACCGCCTAGCCCTGATAACACGGTTCAAAACAATCCAGTTGTAGGTAGAACATACTCACACAAATTGTGTCTGGATAAGTGTAATGAGCGCGATCGTAGCCATGCGATCGCGCTCATTCAGTGCAACGTTGGCGCTATCTCAAGCAACCGCAAGAAGTCACTAGGAGTTGCACTCTTTGTTAATCGCGGGCAACATCTTGTTCAACTTGATGCCGAAATCAGTAGAATCCTCTGTAGTAGCCGGAGAGGAAGCATTACCCGCTATGAAGAGTATTCCTGAAAGACGCTATGACCTCGATTGGCTCAGAGTACTGGCAGTGCTGCTCCTGATTTATTTCCACACCGCCACCATTTTTTATCGGGGCAACTTGGGAGAATTTTATGTGACAAATGCCGTGCCGAGTCCGGCATTGGGAGTCTTTGTCTCGTTTGTGCATCAGTGGCATATGCCAATGTTCTTCTTTCTATCGGGAGCCGCCGCTTGGTTTTCTCTAGAAACTCGTACAGCGAGCCAGTATGCAGGGGAGCGATTCCGGCGATTGTTTATTCCTTTTGTATTTGGCACGCTGGTTTTGGTTCCTCCCCAGGTTTACTACCGATTGTTGAATACACGCGAATATAAGACTTCTTACCTCCAGTTTTATCCGCAGTTTTTTAATGGCATTCGCCCAACTGGAAATTTTGAATGGGCACATCTGTGGTTTATTGTTTATCTTTTTGTGTTTTCGCTCATTGCCCTTCCCATTTTTATTTATTTGAAGCAGCAATCTACACAGCGTTGGTACACCTCAATTGCAACCAGGCTAGAACAATCAGGTGCGATCGCTTATCCTGCGTTGCCTCTAGCGTTGATTGAAGGACTGCTTCGCCCTAGATGGATTGGCTTTCAGAATCTCTACGATGATTGGGCAAATGTTTTGCTCTATCTTACTTACTTTGGGTATGGCTACATTTTTTGCAGCGATCGCCGATTCGGGCATATTATCGATCGACAGCGAGTATGGATCAGGGGGATTGCGATCGCTAGCATGTCGATTCTGGTTGGATTGTGGATCACCGACACGGTTCCAGACCGAAGCTATTCCCCTGCTTATATGAGCTACCAAGTATTTCGGGGCTTCACTTCCTGGTGTTGGGTGCTGCTGCTGCTGAGTCTAGCGCGATCGCACCTAAACGTTAAGACTCGGCTGCTGCAATACGCGAACGAAGCATCCTACCCGTTCTACATCCTTCATCAGACGGTGGTTGTCATGATTGGATTTTATGTTGTGCAGTGGAATGCAGGAATCTTGGAGAAGTTTATCGTCATCAGTACAGGTTCGCTTATAGGAACGCTCGGCTTGTATGAGGGATTGGTTCGGCGCATCAATTTCACAAGATTCTGTCTTGGACTGAAGCCTATTCAGCCGCAGAAAACAACTGATCAACCTATTCAAAAGTAAACAGGGTGAGAATACTTTAGACCGGTTGCATGACGCCCGTTCATTTTAAGCTATCTAAAGAATGAGTTTGTTTAGCGCATTTTTATGCCAGAACCTCTGCCCAAGGGGCGATTTGGCTGATGAACCAGATGCAGTAGAACGTTAGAGTATAAATCTTATGGAGATTGTATTCTATGAAACTGAACTATTTAACGAAAACGCTTTCGATGATGGGACGCTGGATCGCTACAACCTTGTTCTGTGTATCCGCGATCGCATTTGTTTGGCAGGGTGCATTCTTCTCGAACACCTCAGCTTTGGCTAGTCCTGCTTCAACATTGATTGCAAATGCAGGCAGCAAGGCTGAAGGGAAAGCAAGTGAAGTTGCTGGAGAAAACAAGAGTTTTGTCCGAGATGTGAAAAATAAAGTTCAGGACGCGGCCAAGAGCAATGCCGCTAAAGTTGATCGGGCAACTGATGATGATAGCGCTATTGCAGGCAAAGCCAAGCGAGATGCGGCTCGAATTCAGAAGAGAGCAGAGGAAGATGCGAGTCGGACTCAGGAAGCGATCGATAACAACAAGAACGTTATTGAGCGAACTGTAGAAGGTATCAAGGATGCTTTTGGTAACTAGATTGCCACTAGTTTAAACAGTCAATGTACGTTGTTTCATCACTGCATCTACTCAAATCTGAAGAAAGGATGCGCATTGATTGACTATGATTCTACTTCCGTCAACAGAAGATAGAACGTAAAGATAAAGCTCAGCGCGATCGCACTTAAACAAGCGATCGCGCTGAGCCTTTTAATAGGCTCTAATAACAAATTTGATACGCAATTCACTATTCACCGCTAACTCAATGCTAAACGTTAATCCATTGCCGAAAACAACAGCGTCAGTTGCAGCAGCTTAGGATGATTAGAGTTTCTGATTTTGTAACCGTTCCCTAACATGGGTCACAGTTCAGCCAGGATAGAGACATCTTTGGGCTATTGGCTCAAGCTGACTCTCAACCTCAAGAAATTTGTGACCATGAAACTCTCAATTCGTCGTTATTCGACTCTTCTCTTTACCGGAAGCCTTTTGATGAGTGCAGCATTGCCTCAAGTCGCAATCGGTGCAACCTTGCCAAAAGCAATGCCCGCTCAAGCTGTGTCAGAAGCATACGCTTCAAATCGTTTGCAATTCCAAAGCCGTTTGCCCTTACAGGAATCACAGAGCGATTGGCTCAGCCAAGCTCCAACGGACTTGGAGCGCTCGACTAATGCTCTTCCCCCGATCGTGGCTCGCCGTGTTAAACGAGAAATTTCTCGTAGCTTCAACATTCCTGTTGCAAAACTGCGAACTACAGCCGCCCAAGCACGGACGTGGAATGGCTGTTTAGGACTGCCCGATCCTCTTGCATTTTGTACCATGATTGCCCTTCCTGGATGGCAGGTCGTTGTGACTGGGCAACAGCAGAGTTGGGTTTATCACACCACTCAAGATGGCTCCCAGATCCGACTCAATGAAACGGCAAGTCTCCCCCAAGGATCAGAAATTGTTCCTAGCTTCTTGCCAGACGATCAGATCACGCCGATTTCAGATGAATCGGTCGTGTTTCAAGCCGTAACCCAAGGTGGCATTACAGGAAGAACAGTCGTTACAAAGCTAACGGCTGAAGGAACTGTGTCTCAGCAAACAATCACCCCTAACATTCGTTCTCAACCTGTGATTCTCAAGCGCGTCACACCTGGGCAAGTAGCTGCATTTATACAACAAGTCGAGCAACAAAAACTGAACCACTTGAATCGTCTCCGGTATCTTCTCAATCGAGGAGCGGACTTAACGACTACGCAGATCAGTACGAGAAGCGGACTAGCAGTCGAGTTTACAGATGTCGAGCCTAATCAATTGCCGTTAGCGTTGCAGGAAGTCAACAGCCTCTGGCAAGCGTTGATCCGATCGTAAGCGAAGGTGCGATCGCAGCCAGGACTACATCGAGCAACCGCTACGCATTGATCAACAAGACGTACTGCTATTGAAGTGAATAGAGGAGTGGCTACATTTTTCTGATGCAAGTTTAATGATTGAATAGAACCAATCAGCTTGTTGCATATTCAATTAAATGTTCATTCACCTCACCCCGATGATGTCAAGCAAGAACCTATGGCATTAGTACATACAATTTTGGCGGTCTTAGTCGAGCAGCCCTGTAGCGGATATGACTTGAGAAAGCGGTTTGAAGGCTCGGTCGGGTTCTTTTGGAAAACTAGCTTTCAACAGATCTATCGAGAGTTGACCAAATTAGAAGAACAGGGACTATTACAGTCTCAAGTTGTCCAACAGGAGAATCGCCCCGATAAGAAGATTTATTCGGTCACTGAAGCGGGTAAGCAGTATTTAAGGGATTGGATCACTCACCCGTCTGAAGTCAGTTCCTTGAAAGATGATCTATTGGTAAAGCTGTTTGCTGGATATTTAGTGCCTACGCAGACGATCGTAGCGGAGCTAGAGCAACATCGACAGCAACACTTGCAACAGTTATCAACCTATCAAGGAATCGAGCAACGCTATTTTGAGAACCCAGATGCCCTTTCTACACAGAGCAAGTTTCAATACATGACGCTACGCTACGGCATTCGGCAGGAGATGGAATGGTTGAACTGGTGCGATGAGGCAATTCAGTTTTTGAGCATACCGCACGAACACTGCTAATGCCACGGACGACGGCTCAATCCTATTGATCCAGTAGAGTGATTACAGTCGAAATTTTGCACCCCGATTAATTACATCTCTTCCAACTCCATCCCTTTGGTTTCCTTAATGAAAAAGGCAACGAAAAAGATCGAGATTGCGGCAGCTAGTGTGTAAAGACCATAGGCAGTACCCAAGCCGAAATATTGCAATAGCGGAGGAAACGTTGTAGAGACAATAAAGTTGGCTATCCACTGAGCCGCCGCTGCGATCGACAATGCCGCCGCGCGAATCTTGTTATTAAACATTTCTCCTAGTAGCACCCAGACTACAGGCCCCCAGGAGAACCCGAAGCAGAACACGTAGAGGTTGGCGGCGAGAAGAGCGATAATGCCTGACGACCCAGCCAACGTAGGGTTGCCTGCCGCATCCACCTGAGCCTGCCCAAAAATAACGGTCAGTATCCCTAGAGTGATGGTCATGCCAACCGAGCCTAGCAGGAGCAAGGGTTTGCGACCAAATTTATCTATAGAAGAAATTGCAATCAGGGTTGTAATAATGTTGACGGCTCCGGTCAGCACAGTGAGCTTGAGGGAGTCTTGTTCAGAGAAACCAACAGCTCTCCACAACACGCTGCTGTAGTAGAAGATCACATTAATGCCAACGAACTGCTGCAGTACCGATAAGCCGATACCTACCCAAACGATCGGTAACAGCCTGTTGTTTCTGCCTAACAAGTCAGAAAAGTTGGGCTTGCGCTCTCGTAGGACTGTTTCCCGAATTTCCTCAATCTTTGACTGGACATTGCCTCCCAAAATCTTGCCAAGAACGGAAGATGCTTCTTGTTCCCGTCCTTGGGCGACCAAGTAGCGGGGGGATTCGGGAATCGATAGGGCTGCCATTCCATAAAGTACGGCTGGAAAGGCTTCTGTCCAAAACATCCAGCGCCAAGCGGCAACTCCGAACAAGAATGGCAATTCTGCTGAACCGGCTGATACAGCAATAAAGTAGTCGGTCAGTAAGGCAATGAAGATCCCAACAACGATCGCGAGTTGCTGAAGTGATCCAAGCCGTCCTCTCAAGTTGGAGGGAGAACACTCGGCAATGTAGGCGGGCGCAATCACGCTGGCAGCTCCAACGGCAAGCCCACCTAACGCCCTCCAAAGAATAAAATCCCAAATAGTGAAGGCTATTCCAGAACCAATGGCACTAATGGTAAACAGCACGGATGCGATGACCATTGCCTTGACTCGGCCATAACGGTCTGCGATTTGTCCAGCACAGAAGGCTCCGATCGCAGATGCTAATAGCGCTAAAGACACTGCAAGACCTGTGAGCCAACTGGTGGCATTGTAGGCTTTTGTCAAAGCAGCGACCGCACCGTTGACCACAGCAGTGTCAAACCCAAACAAAAAACCGCCGAGAGCCGCAGCCCCAGCGATCAAAATGACATAGTATGTGCCAGCTTTACGAGTTGTAGAGGACATGGATACTCCCTTTAAAGTCTAGAAGTGTACAAGCCGCGATGAAGTGCTACGCAGTGGCTGAAAGCTTTCTAGTAAGGCTATTAGAACTTTTCTGCCTCTCAGTCTGTTTAGGAGTTTTGGCATCCTTTAGAGGTTACTCTATGCAGCGTAGATGCTCTTGTACTCAAGATTAGAGTTAGCTGACTGAGATATCCTACCCTCTAGGATAGGTTCTAGGGGCTGTTAGAAGTTTTGGAGGTGTTTATGCCGATCTGCGATCGCACGTTCATAGCTTGAGTGATCAAATGATGCGATCGATAAAACTCCGTACCCATGTTTAATCGACCGAAACATAATCCTCAGTGAACTCTGTGGCATACATAAAAAAGCGTCTGATATTCTGTATCAGACGCTTTTCATCAAAGACTATAACTAATGGCGAGCTTACTTAGTTTGATCGTGCGGCGTTATCCTTCAACGCGTCAACGCTCCGCTCAGCCGTATCAGAATACATCTGTCCAAAATCTTTGACAGCTTCTACGGACTCTTTGCCAATTCGCCCCAGCCGGTCCCCAGACTCGCCTTTTGTCTCGCGAGCTTCTTTGTTCCATTCCCCGGTCGTTTTGGGTCGATCAGAATTATTTTGATGAGCTATCTTGTCGATCTCTTTGGTTGCAGCCTTGCTACCGCTCTCTAAATTGGGATTCGTCGTTAGCAATAGAAAACCAACAAGAGCAACGGCCAAGAAACTTTTAACTTGAAGAGTTTGAAGTAAAGAACCAACGTAAGTAACTGCCTTAGAAATCAAATCTTTCATAATACATTCCATCCATTTTTCAATTGATTGACACAAGCTATAAAACGGTGAACCGCTCAAGGCTCTTACACAGGTCGTGCAATTTACTGAGAGGAGCTAGACACTAGCAATCTGAGCAGATTGATGAATCCAAACTAGAATCCAATAACAGCCCGACCTTATTGAGCAACACCGTAATAAGCACCGGCAGCAACAGCAATTAGAGTGAGGACTCCGATCGAAGTGCTAACGATAAAAAGCAATGAAGGCTTTTGGGGAAGTGGAGTTTCGCTGTCATGCTGAACTCCAGGAGTTTTAACTTGATCTGAATCTGTTTTCATTGTATTGACCACTTTCGTACTGTAATAAGCACTTACTACTGAGTGGCTTCTTCGCCGTTGGTGAGAAAGCTGTCAGTGAGAAAGCTTCTTCAAAATCAACGTCGTTCTCTTAGTTTGAGTAAGTTCACGACCTTGTACTGTCGTATATCACAGTAGTCAAACGCTGCCCTTAACTCTTCCTTCATAAGTAATAAGAAGCCAGTGAACGTTTGAAAGACTTTTCAGATTGAGCTTCTCTCTCTAGATACGGAGGAAATTTTCTAATAAAGTAAAATATCTGAACTGCAATTAGCACAACGCGCAACTTTAGAGGAAACGACTTTGCAGGCTCCGAAGAATCACGCCATTCCTTTAAATTGCACTGTGCGCTGATCACACTGGCCTACTAATTTTTTCTGGCATCACTGCTTTGTAGAAGGCGCAGGAGACGCAGGAGGCGGCCCATCGGAAGCTGGAGCCGTTGACGCTGCTGGAGAAGCACCAGGAGAAGGAGAGGCACTCGGAGATGGGGTTTGATTTCCAGATTGAATGACGAGAGGGACTCCATATCCGCCGCTTGTGCCTTCCGTCACGAGTTGCCTGGGATTCGTGGTTGAGCGAGTTTGAGCATCAGCGAGATTGCGCTGATATTGAGATAGTTTTTGCCTGACAGTCGAGTTTTGATTAGCGATCGGTTTGAGGAGCGCGATCGCTTTTTGCCATTGGCTCACGGCCAGTAGCCAATCGTCTTTAGATTGAGCCGATTCTGCCAAGCTTGAAGCACTCACCGCTTTATCATCTGCCTGTTCCAGAAGTGCGGCAAGATCCGCTTGAGAGAGCTTCTTTCCAAGTTTGACAGCAATGACTGTCCGAACCGGAGCGCCATTACTGGTGAGCGGCGCGATCGCTGGACTCGGAGTTACGATCGTATAGCCTTTCTTCTCAAACGGGAGCGGCTCCACTGGGCGCGGAGTCGGAGGCGACGAGTAAGCGGTAGGCAAGGTCGAACAACCTCCCATCAGCACCATCAGCGCAAGGCTGGCAGGCTTGATCCAGCCGTCTCTTTGGAAGTTGCGCCTTGCGCTAATCGTACGGTTAGAAGCAGACATCGACGATTACACCATTTCACTACTGCTCGTTATTGTGCCTTCATCTTCTGGTTTGATCGCATCTGCTTCCCTTGGTTCTGCATTACCGTTAAAATCTGTAAAGGATGTTGTAGGTGAGATTACGGAATGCGTGTTGCGATCGTTGGGGCAGGATTGGCAGGGTTAGCGGCGGCGGTAGAACTGGTAGACGCAGGACACGAGGTTGAACTTTTTGAAGCTCGTCCGTTTGTGGGCGGTAAGGTGGGTAGCTGGGTTGATGCCAACGGCAACCATATTGAAATGGGCCTGCACGTCTTCTTCAACAACTACTACAACTTGTTTGCTCTACTAAAGAAAATTGGCGCATTTGAGAATTTGCTGCCCAAAGAGCATGTGCATACCTTCGTTAATCGAGGCGGCGAGATTAGTACGCTCGATTTTCGGTTTTTGCTCGGTGCACCGTTTCATGGACTGAAAGCATTTTTTACCACCGGACAATTAACGCTACAAGACAAAGTACAGAATGCGATCGCGCTGGGCACAAGTCCGATTGTTCCGGGTTTGGTGAATGCTGATGTCGCTATGAAAATGATTCGCGACCTTGACGATATTAGCTTTGCCGATTGGTTTCGCCGTCACGGTGGATCGCAGAATAGTCTCAAGCGGATGTGGGATCCGATCGCGCTAGCGCTTGGCTTCATTGATACCGAAGAGATTTCGGCGCGATGTATGTTGACGATCTTTATGATGTTCGCCTCTAAAACAGAGGCATCGCGGCTGAATCTGCTGGCTGGATCGCCTGCGGAATATCTGGTCAAACCAATTGTTCAATACATTGAGTCAAAAGGGGCAACGGTTCATACCCGTCGCCAAACGCGCAAAATTCTATTTGAGGGCGAAGGCGAGAATACAAAAGTAACTGGATTAGCCATTGCCAACGGTGACTCAGAAGCGATCGTGACTGCCGACGTTTACCTTGCTGCCTGCGATGTTCCTGGCATCCAGCGCCTTTTGCCCAAAGAATGGCGCACCATCAAATCCTTCGACAACATCTACAAGCTCGAAGCGGTTCCGGTGGCTACGGTTCAAATGCGATTTGATGGTTGGGTGACAGAATTGAGCGATCCGGAAGCGCGTCAACAAGTTGACCATGCGGCGGGCATTGATAACTTGCTCTATAGTGCCGATGCCGACTTCTCGTGTTTTGCAGATTTAGCGCTCTCAAGCCCGAAAGACTACTACCGAGAAGGGCAAGGCTCACTCATGCAGGTTGTGCTGACGCCTGGTGATCCGTTTGTGCCCATGAGTAATGACGCGATCGCGCAACATGCTCTGAAGCAAATTCACGATCTGTTCCCTTCCTCTCGTGAACTAAATATGACTTGGTTTAACGTGGTCAAACTCGCACAATCGCTGTATCGCGAAAATCCGGGCATGGAGCCTTATCGCCCCACTCAAAAAACGCCCGTTTCCAACTTCTTCTTAGCAGGTAGCTACACTGCACAAGACTACATCGATAGTATGGAAGGCGCGACGATCTCCGGTAAGCAAGCGGCACAAGCCATTCTTGAACCGACAGGTCATAAAGTTCAGGGTGTAGGATTGTTCAAGTACTAATTGAGTTGCTCACTAACTGATTTGCTTTATGTCTGACTGGTTGGAACACACGGTTCAAGTTGAAGTTGAGGCTCCGATCGATCAAGTTTGGAGTCTCTGGTCGGACTTAGAACAAATGCCCAAGTGGATGAAATGGATTGAGTCAGTAACGGTGTTGCCGGAAGATCCAGAACTGTCGCGCTGGAAATTGGCGACGGGTGGACTTGAATTTAGCTGGAAGTCCCGGATTACCAAGAAGATTCCGAATCAGATTATTCAATGGGAATCGGTTGATGGATTGCCGAATCGGGGGGCAATTCGGTTCTACGATCGCGGCGATCGCGGCAGCATTGTCAAAATGAGCATTGCCTATGCGATTCCTGGATTTCTCGGTCAGTTGATGGACAACCTTTTTCTCGGTCGCGCAGTCGAGGCAACGCTAAAGTCGGACTTGGAGCGCTTTAGAGCCTATGCGCTCAATGCTCAAAGCACGGCGATCTAGGCTCAATCGAAAGCCTAAGATGGGCATTGACGATTTGCTCTTCTTACATATTCAATAGTTCCTTCGTTAGCTGGTGGTGGAAGAGTAGCGGCTTTACGCAAATCTTCTCTCGCACCTGCTGCGTCTCCTACTAGAGTCCGGACTTTGCTGCGCTGCTTATAGACGAAGCGCTCTTCTGGCGCTAAGCGAATGGCTTCGGTGAAGTCAGCGATCGCACCCTCAAAGTCCTTCATCTCCAAACGCAAACTTCCACGCTGCGAATAATCCCAGAACAGCAACTTGTCTGAATCCTCAAATCGAATCGCTTGCGTAAGATCAGCGATCGCGCCTTGCTTGTCAGCTAGGTTAGCGCGTAACCCTGCTCGACTTCTATACCCCTGTCTGTCACAAGGAAGCAGTTGAATGATTCGGGTGTAGTCTGCTAATGCTCCTTGCTTGTCTCCAATGTCGGCTTGATATCTAGCTCGGATTGCATATAGAGCATCATCATCAGGCTTAAGCTGAATCGCCTCGCTAGAAGCTGCGATCGCAGCTTTCAGATATCCCATCTGCTCATGAACTTCAGCTTGTAATGTATATGTATCAACGATGTCAGGATAAGTATTATCAGGATTAGACCGTTTGATGCGCCGTATTTCAGCATAGTCTGCGATCACGCCTCGAAAGTCACGAATATCCCCTCGCGCTGAAGCACGACTGTGATACAGGAAAGCATCATTCGGATTCAATTGAATTGCTTTTGTGTAATCTGCGATCGCACCTTGAAAGTCTTTCCGACGAGAACGAAGGTAAGCTCGGTGGGCATAGGCTTCATTGTCGTTAGGATTTATTTGTACCGCTAGCAATTCATCTTGAGTCGCACCTTGGAGATCGCCTAGCTCGGCTTTGATAGTAGCGCGATTGAAATAAGCGTAAATGCTTTTTGGGTTAATGCGAATGACTTGAGTGAAGTCCGCGATCGCGCCCTTAAAGTCCTCTTCATCACGCCGTAGGTTAGCACGGCTAAAGTAAGCCTCTTCATGGTTTGGATTGAGGCGAATGGCTTGATCGAAATCCCGGAGCGCTACTTGTCTTCCCTCACCAGAGTTCATCTGAATCCATCCACGCTGGTAGTAAGCGTCAGCAGAATTTGGCTGTAAACGGATCACCTCTGTAAGATCTGCGATCGCGCCCTCAAAATCTGCTCCTTCGTACTCGCCCTTCTCATCGGGCTGATACTTTGCGAGAGCACGTTGATAATAAGCATCGGCAAAATCGGGTTTTAGGCGAATGGCGGTTGTGAAATCTGCGATCGCGTCCTTAAAGTCTTTTGCTCGAACCTTGCGCAATCCTAGTTCGTAAAAGCTTTGCGGAGTGGGTCGAGTGGTTGCTGGAACAGATGGTTCTTGAGCCTTAGTTAAAGGTGGAATCCCTAAACAAATAGCGGTAATCAGACAAACTACAAGAGATCGACGCAAAGAGCAACTCCGAAGGAATCGTAAGCTGTAGAAGATCATTAGAATTCTGACAAGTTTCTAGAGCTTAATTTTCCCCAAACTCTGTAGCTCAAAGCAATATGCAGCCTTGAACTTAACGGGATGTTGATATGCGACTCTAATTGGAAACAGAGCTTATTTGCTTGTCGCCGAACCCGGTTGAGCCTGAGCCACCTGAAGCGACTTTGCTAATTCTGCCACGGCTGTCTCTAACGCAAGCCCCGCATCCATCGCGACCCAACCTTCCGTTGTTTCTTGTCGAAACTCAAAGTGGAGGTGCGGCCCGGTAGAATTTCCTGTACTTCCCACTCGCCCGATCGCATTTCCCTGCTTAATCACCTCACCCGGTTTCACAAACACTTCAGACAGGTGAGCGTACAGAGTCTGCTGGCTACCCTGACCATGCTCTAGCGCCACTGCCAATCCATATCCGCCAAAAAAGTCCGCCATAATCACGCGACCCGTTAAAGCGGCTAAGACAGGCGTTCCCATTGGCGCACCGAGATCCGTTCCAGAATGGAAGCGGCTATTTCCGGTGATGGGGTGAATGCGCCAGCCAAATAAAGACGTGATCGAGGCGGGAAGCGACAACGGAAACAGCAGCTTTATATCGCCATTACCAACTTGCCCGATCGGTCTGACCGTGCGATTGTAATAGGCTTTTACCGTACTGTAGGCTTGTCCCACTGACGGAGTGTAGGGCGCTTCAACCTGTGCTGATTCCCCAGAACTCCAGCCGATTCCACTAGAGGATAAACGAATGGGTCCCACTTGCACTGGAGCCACACTCACCGCGTCTCTCGATGACCAAGCGGGAGCGCTATATTCTGGAGCAGGTTGCGATCGACGGGAAATGGTTCTTTCAGAGTTCCGTTCTGCACTGATTGCAGGTGTTTCGTAACGTTCCGTTGCACCTAAGCTGTAATCGGTGCGATCGATGAATGAACCTGCATCTCCACCGCTAGCCTCATTAGGAGCAACAGATGGCTCTGGTAACGCCTCGGCGGGGGCAGAAGGAGCAGGAGCCGTTGGTACAGCAAGGTCAGGCTGCGCCGCAGGAAGAGTATCGATCGCCTCTTGTGCCAAGCCGCTGCTTGTACTCAATACGACTATCCCAACGATCCATCCTAAACCCTGTAGCCACAGTAAACGTCGAGCCAGAAATGTCTGAGCGGCAGTGCGAAGAGTCATGTCATCAAGTCCTTTAACGTAAAGAAGCAAATACTTACAAGCGTTCTATTTCCAACTGCGACTCTACATATGCACCTAAAAATAAACGTCTGGGAAACAGAGAATGGATCAACGCAAGTCATAAAAACTTCACATTGTCTATTTTGCCTCATCCATTCAAAATCCATTCAAAAAAATGGCTTAACTCAGCAGAACATTTTCTAGTTGCTCAAAAGTCAGTCATGTTGAGGCTCTAAACGGAGTACAGGTTAGCCAGTACCATTTCTCTAGAGGGACACGATTGGTGAGGGGCACGATTGATGCGATCGCGGATGTCAACAAGCTTGCACCCTTAGAACTATTGAGCCAGATTGCTAACGGCCCGCCGCAATTGCGCTAGAGAGCGGTTGTAGCCAATGATGGCGCTGACTCGGTTACCACGGGCACGAGTCAAATCCGTTTCAGCGTTAATTCGCTCGGTTTGCGTTCCGACTCCCGCCTGCAATCTTAGAACCGCTAATCGTAACGCTTCTAGCGCCTGTGTCACGGCTTGCTCGGTAGTTGCAATGTTAACGAGGTTCGCTTGGAGATTCGCATAGGATTGCTCAACTTCAAACCGAATCGTATTGCGGTTTTGAGCAAACCGGCTTTCAGCAATTTCTTTATCTTTCTCTCGTTGTCTCGCTCTTGCGATCGTTGCTCCCCCATCAAACAGGTTCCACTGCGCTTGCAGAGCAAAGGTGTAGTTATCGCCTGTTGATGCATCGCTGCCAAAGCCTTGAGAAAAGCCGTAATCAGCACTTGCACTGAGGGTTGGACCGTTGGCCGACAAAACCGCGCGGCGCTGTTGCTCGCTAATGTCTCGTTGCACTAGTTGCTCTTCTAACTCAGACCGATTTCTGTAGGCTAAAACAATGCTGTCTTCAAGCGGTAGTGCCCAACTTCCAGCCACTTCCACCGGATCAGCCGCCGTCACATTAGCATATTCAGGTAAACTCAATCGCTGTGATAGCTGACGCCGCCGAATCACCTGAGTGGCTTGCGCGTTGGTGAGCTGCTGTTGAGCATTGGCAAGGTTCACTTGGGCACGCAAAACATCAAATCGAGTTCCCAGTCCAGCCCTTTCTTGTGCAAGCGCATCATTCACGTTTGCTTGGGCATTGGCAACGGCGGCCTGATTGATCCGCACCTGCTCATCGGCATCTTGCAAATCGTAGTAGTCACCCGATACATCGAGCCGGAGTTGTTGCCGAGTGCGTTCTAAGGCTAGCTCGCTCGCTCGCACTTGTCGTTCGGCAGCTCGCAAATTCGCGTTGCGTAAGCCAGACGTATACAGATCATAGTTTAGTTGCAGTGAGCCGCTCAAGGAGGTTCGCACCGAACTGGTACTGCCCAAACTAGAGAAGTCATTTACAGTAGTTGGCGATGTAACGCCTGTAGATGGGGAGGTCTGAGGTTGCTGCACCGTGCCGCTCGTATCACCACCATCGACCGTCTGAGCGGCAACCCGACTAGCACTGGTTACACTACTCGTTGGGCCAGTTGCGCCAGTCGTAGTACCTGTTGTCGTGCCGCCAGTTGTGGTACCTGTATTGTTTGTGGTAGTACCTGTTGTATTTCCCGAAGTAGTACCCGTTGTGTTACCTGTTGTGTTGCCCGTGGTCTGACCTGAGAGAGACGGCGTTTGGGTTTGCGGCGTTGCTACAATACCACTAACCCCAGTACCACCAACCGTACTACCCGTAGACAACCCTGTTCTAGAGGAACCCAAAGAATTAAAGGACGACGATGAGCCGCCCACATTGCTACCAGAGCGACCTAGACCTGCCCGGAAACTCAAGGTTGGCAGAAAGGATGACCGCGCTTCCCGTAAGGTTGCCTGACTGCGTTCTACCTCTAGGCGAGAGATTTCGATATCTCGGTTGTTGCGCTCGGCAAGTTCAATGGCTTGCTGTAAAGAAATTTGCCGAGTATCACGAAGTTGGACTTCGCTGGGTCGGGTGGGAAATGAAAGCGGATTTGCAGATGGATTGAGTTGTTCTGGAACAGGAACAGATTTAGTCGGTGGAGTAGATGGGGCGCTTGAAGGAGCCGAACCGGGTTGAGGAGTGGGCGTTACGGTTGCTGGGCTGGGCGCAGGGCTGGGTCGAGTAGGGGCTGTTGTGCTGGATGGGGGAGTGGAGGTACCAGCAGGTGGAAAAGGAGTGGTTTGGGCTGGAGCGGGGGTTGCTTGGCTGATGGCAGCTTGGCTGATTGTAACGGGCTTAGCCGTGTTACCAGGGTTCGCCGCATTTACCCGTGGCTGGTTAACAGACTGAGCCAATGGCAGAGGAGCGCCAAACTCATTCGCAATTTGAGCGATCGCAGACGGCGCTAATGTCGCCATTGCAACAGGAGCAAGCGAGATGGGCGGTTCTGGCTCATCTTGGGCAGCACGACTAGAAGCAGGCTTTGCGTGTGTCATTTCCGTATGACCCAGGACGATCAACGCTCCTACACCGAATGCAAATAAATGAAGACACGTTTTCATACGATTTCGATTAGCCCACAATGAAACGTCTAGGAGAAACCGAGGCTTTAGGATTAGAGATTTAGGATTATAAGTCAAGCACTCACCTCTCACCCCTTAAGTCCAGATTTAATCAGTCCAGATTTTACCTTGAACGTCAGCAACCTTAAGCAGGATACCGTTTGACGCAGAAAATCGCCAAACCTTTTTGTAATTTGCTTAGAACGGATGATTATTCGCCCTTTAAGTACATTGCTTAGCATAAGAAGGATTCAGTTGTCTAATCAGGCGTCTAACTAAGCTGTGTGCGGAATTTATTAGTACTGATCGTTAGGAGAACGATCGCAAACGCAAATAATGCAAGTGCCTCAGGATACAGTACATCGAGACCGTTTCCTTTTAGAAGAACGCCGCGTGAGATGGTGACAAAATGGCGTAAGGGATTCGCGAGCGAGAAGATTTGGAAGAATTTTGGCATACTTTCCACAGGCGCGATCGCGCCTGATAGCTGAATCAGGGGCAGATTGATAAAGAATGAAGTCAAAATCGCCTGCTGCTGCGTCCGACACACCGTTGCGAGTAGAAAGCCAATTCCGATACCGACGCAGGCATACAGCCCCGCAAAAAACAGGTATAAAAAGATATTTCCTCTAAAGGGAACTTGGAAGATGAAGGTGGCAACACTCAGCGCTAAAATCACTTCTCCTAGCAACAAAACAAACAATGGAACCACTTTCGCTAAAATAATTTCCCACGCGGCAGCAGGCGTCATCAATAGCTGTTCGAGCGTACCCGTATCTTTTTCTCGCACAACTGCCGCCGTAGACACAAGAGAACTGCCTAAATTGAGAACCAATCCAATCACTCCCGGCACAATAAACCAGCTAGAAACTAATCCAGGATTGTACAAAATTGTCGCTTGCGTTTGGATCGGCGGCACAACGTTTGGCATGAATTGGCGACCGAACTGATTGATGATCTGGCTCATATATCCGTTGGCGATTCCTGCTGTATTTGCATCAACCGCATCAATCAGTACCTGAACTTCGGCGGGCTGATCGCTCTTCAACAGACGATTGAAATTTGGCGGAATGACCAGTCCAGCAGTGATTTGTCCTCGTCGGACTTGTTCGCCTAGAGCATGTTCGTCGAGAGTAACTGATTTCACCTCAAAGACCTCGTTGGCGGTTAAGGCAGAAATTAACTCACGACTCATGGGTGTATTGGAATAGTCGGTAACGCCCAGTTTGAGATGCTGCACATCGGGATTGAGTGCCAATCCAAAGATCAGCAATTGAATGGTGGGAGGAAACACCAGGAGAAAGATGAGTTGCTTGTTGCGAAGAATTTGACTAATTTCTTTGACAGACAGCACCCAAAACCGACTCTCAATCAATCGTCGAAAAAGTTTCATAGGACTGCATAGGACAAGATTGGCAAAAACCGAAAGATTAGTGATACAAGAACCATTCGTTCTTTAGTTAGAGTATTTAAAGGTGTGCTTGTTCAAAAATTGTGCTTCCAAAAATCGTGCTTGTTAAACTCCATCTACTGCTTTCACCTCCGTTTCCTACCCAGATAGCTGCATTCGACTAATAATTTTGCGAGCAATACTAAATAGAAGAAACGCTAGTAGAGCCAACAGCAAAGGAGCCGACCATACGCCTGACCAACCCGTTCCTCGCACAAAGGCATCACGGGTTAACTCGATGTAGTACCGGGCTGGAACTAAGTTTGTGATCAGTGATAGCGGAAACGGAATGTTGTTGAGAGGATAGATAAAACCAGACAACAACAGTGATAACAGAAAGCCTACGGTAGCCACTCCCTGAACAGCAACGGATCGATTACTCGCACGCACGCCGATAAACAATCCGAACATGACGCTAGCAGCCAAAAACGCAAGCGAACCAATCAGCAACGGAGTTGGATCTCCAACAAATCCGAGTTGCCAAATCGCACAGCCTAATCCCATAACAAACAACGTTTGTCCGATCGCAACGATAAAATAGGCAAGCCCTTTCCCCAGCAGTAGCTCAGCCGCGCTGACGCTGGATGCATAGATTTGCAGAATCGTTCCCTGCTCCTTCTCACGAGACATTGCCAGGGCGGCCAGCAACGATGGATAAATCGCCAAAATTACCCCAAAAACCCCTGGAACAATATAAAGCGACTCTTGACGCCCTGGATTAAACCAAAGCCTAATGCGAGGTAAAATTTTGCTAGGCGACTGCAATAGATTTTGATCTTGGATAAAAGCATTTGTGAACGCTTGAATACTATTTTTAATCACACGAGCATTGTTGACATCGGTTCCGTCAATCAAGACTTGAACAACACTAGTTTTTCCAGCTTTAACATCTCGGCTAAACTCTGGAGAGATAATTACAGCCGCTTTTGCCAATCCTCGTTCAATTCCATCTCGAACCGGATCAGTGCCGCTCCATTGAACGGGAAGAAATTGATTCGTTGCGTATAAGCGTTCAACATAACTTTGGCTAAGATTACTGTGATCAAAATCTTGCACAATCAGGGTGATGTTCTTGGCTTCTAACCGAATTGCAAAGCCGAAGATAAATAGCGTCATCACAGGCAGGATGAACGCTAACGCTAACGTCAAGCGATCGCGCCGAAATTGAGCCAGTTCTTTGCTGCATTGAGCTAAAATTCGCTTCATGGCTTGACCTGCGTGCGTTGAACCACACCGATAAAAGCATCTTCAAGAGAGTAAGGGATCGGGCGAATTGAGGAAATCGTCAGGTGAGCTGCTTGGAGGCGCGATCGCACCGCGTCTATTTCTGCTGGATCATTGATCGCAACATGTAAGCGATCGGCAAAAATCGACACCCGCCACGGCTCCATTTGCTGTTTCAGCACATTAGACGCCGCTTGAGTTGGATTTGGTTCATGACGCTCTGAAGCAGTAACAACCACTTCAAGGAGTTGTCCCGGCTGTGCGGCTTTGATTTGGCTAGGAGAGCCTTCTAGCACGGTTTCTCCTGCCACCATAAAGCTCATACGATTACACTGCTCAGCTTCTTCGAGGTAGTGGGTGGTCACAAGAATCGCGGTTCCGTTGCGGGCGAAGTCGTTGATGAGTCGCCAAAACTGGCGACGCGCCAACGGATCAACACCCGATGTGGGTTCATCAAGAAACAGAATGTCTGGTTCGTGCATTACAGATGACCCAAAGGCGACGCGCTGCTTCCAACCGCCGGGAAGTTGTCCGGTCAGCATGTTTTCTTGTCCTTCGAGTCCGCACGTGGCGATCACCCAATCGATTTTCTCGCGGCGGAGTTTACGCGGCACTCCGTAGACCCCGCTATAAAACTCTAGGTTCTGAAGAATGGTGAGGTCATCGTACAGCGTAAATTTTTGGCTCATGTAGCCGATTCTGCGTCTCAGTTCGCTTGTGCGTAGATTGCCACGCTCTCCGCCTAACGAGATATCGCCAGCGCTGGCAGGAAGTAACCCACACAGCATTTTAATCGTTGTGGTTTTACCTGCGCCGTTGGCTCCAAGTAACCCAAAAATTTCGCCGTAGCGGATCTCAATGTTGACGTTTTTAACCGCCTGAAACTCGCCAAACCTACGATCGAGCTTGTTCGCGTAAATCGCAATTTGATCGGTGGCTCGTCTTTGCCCGCCTCGCGCTCTAGGAAATTCAAAAAATCCAGGAGCAGAACCCTGTTGACGGAGACGAGTGACGAAGACGTTTTCTAACGTCGGCTCAGCAGATTCAAGGGCGGAGAGGTCTAAATTGTGTTGGGCAAACAGTTGTTTGACTTGAGCTTCCCCAGCTTGAGGATCGCTGACGAGAACATCTAAGCGATCGCCAAAGGTTTGAGTATCAATCAGGTGCGTGGATGGGGCACTCGTGAGAATGCGTTCGGCGCTGGCGAGGTCGGGCGTGTGAACTTCTAGACGATGCAAGCCTAAGTTGCGCTTAAGTTCGGCAGGCGTTCCGATTTCTTGAATTTGACCGTCGTACATCAGGGCAACGCGATCGCAGCGTTCGGCTTCATCGAGATAAGGCGTAGCAACCACGACAGTAACCCCTTCTGCTGCAAGCGCCGCGAGAACATCCCAAAACTCCCGGCGAGACACCGGATCAACACCGGTCGTGGGTTCGTCGAGCAGCAGCAGTTCGGGTTGAGACACTAAGGCACAGCAGAGCGCCAGCTTTTGCTTCATTCCGCCTGAGAGCTGCCCCGCTAAGCGATCGCTGAACCAATCCAAACTCATTAGCTGGAGATACTTGCGTCGCCGCTCTTGAAAAATCTGAGCATCGACTTCGCGCAAGCCCGCCACATAGCGCAAATTCTCATCAAGGCTCAAATCTAGGTACAGCGAAAACTGCTGTGTCAGGTAGCCAATTTTGAGCCGCGCATCTCGCGCAGGTTGCCCCAAGACCTGAACCTCTCCCGCCGTCGCTTCTAAAACGCCGCCAAGAATATGAAAGGTTGTCGTTTTTCCAGCACCATCAGGACCAATCAAGCCAAAAATTTCGCCCTGCTGCACTGTAAAGTCGATTCCTCGAACAGCGGCAACTCGTCCGTAGTGTTTGTGAAGATCGTGGACGTGGAGAACGCAGTTGGAGGGATGAGGGATGAAGGATGAGGGATGAATTGGGTTTTGAGAATATGTTGTGGCACTCTGACTCATACGGTTGTCCTCCCAAATGGCTCTACTCCTAGTGTTTCATCCCTCATCCCTCATCCTTCATCCCTCAACCTAATCTCTCCATCCGCAGGCATTCCAGGTTTTGCAAACCCCGATGGATCGTCAATCGATAGTTTGATTCCAAAAACTTGTTTCACGCGATCGTCGCGAAAATAAATGTTCTCTGGCGTGAACGACGCTTTGGGATCGATCGCAGCGACTCTAGCAGTCAATGGCTGAGACGGATTGGAATCGAGAAAGACACTCGCTTGCTGCCCTACTCGAATCTTTCCGATGTCTCCTTCTGGAACGAATCCGCGTAAATAAACCGTGTTCAAATCGATGACTGTTAGTAGTGTTCGACCTGTTGCAACAACGGCTCCAGGCTCCACAGGTCGCGCCGTTACGACTCCATGAATGGGGCTTTTAATCTCGAATGAATCTAAGCGTTTCTGATATTGCTGCTGATTGGCGATCGCAGTTTTAACGTTGGCTTGAGCCGCCGCGAGTTTTGCTTGAGCTTGCTGACGTTGTTGAGAAAGTCCTTCTAGCTGAGCATCTCGGATTTGAGGATTGAGTCGCGTGGTTTCAACTTGAGTCAGACTGCCAGAGGCAGCATTAAGCTGATCACGGGCGGCTCTAGCGGCATCTTGACGAGCTTGCAGAGTGGCTTGAGCCGTTCCAACGGAGGCTTGAGCGACTTCAAGATTGGTTTGCGACTGCTCAAACTGCTGGCGATCAATTGCGCCTTGAGCGACGAGTTGAGCATAGCGATCGCGGTCTTTCTGAGCAAATTTCAATCGCGACTCGGCTTCTTTTACCTGCGCTTGTGCCTGTTTCACCTGTGCCTCTGCCTGCGACAGTTGTGCCCGCGCAGACGACACGGTAGAAGACGCTTGCTCAATCCGACCTCGTGCATCTCCTCTAGACTGCACCAGATTGAGTTGCGCTTCTTGAATCCGACTATCGACGACGGCAATGTCGAGTTTGGCTTGCTGTTCTGCCTGCCTTGCCGCGGCAACCTCTGACGTTGCCGCTAGCAGTTGAGCATTGACTTCTTCATCGGTTAGTTGAGCCACAACTTGCCCTGGCTGTACTTCATCTCCTTCCCGAAATTTCATTGAGGTGATGCGTCCAGCAGTTTTCGCGCCAATGTCGGTTTCATTCGCTTCGATGCGTCCGCTCAACTTGAGACTTGTGGCAGCCGGGCGCGGAATCAGCAACCAAATGCCGTAACTGATCGCCGCGATCGCTAGCACCACTGGAATGAGTAGTCTAGGATTTGGCTTGCGTCTCGCAGATTTCTGAGGTGCAGCCGCAGCAGGGCTGTCAGCCGGTTGAGGAAGAGTCTGAGTCATAATCAGTACACCTTGCGATCGCGGCAAATCGCGAACGTTTCTGATGATTTATACGAATCATACTAGACGGTCTAGTATGATTAAACAAGTCTGATTTGAAAAAATTAATCTCGATTCGGGTTTCTCACTATGACTAAATCAGAGACTAAATCAGATCCGCCCCTCACTCAAAAGCAAGAACAGATTCTTCAAGGGGCAACGCGAATTTTCTTGACCTTTGGGTATGCCCGAACCAGTATGGATCGGGTAGCAGCCGAAGCAGGCGTTTCTAAGCAGACGATCTACAGTCACTTTGGCGATAAGGAAAATTTGTTCATTGCGTTGATTGAACGCATCACAATTGGGCGATTTCGGGATCTGATCGGGTCTGAGTCTCACGCAAAAGCGCCTGAAACGCTGCTACGAGAACTTGCAACGACGTATCTAACGAAGGTTGCAGGCAACCCAGAATACATTTCTCTGATGCGGATAACGATTGCTGAATCAGAGCGATTTCCAGACCTTGCAAAGTTGTTTTCTCAAACTGTGATTCTGCGTGGAAAATCGCTGCTCATTGAGTATCTCAAGGCTCACCCAGAGCTAAATATTTCTGATCCAGAAGCGATCGCTCACATTTTCTTTGGCTCCCTCGTCTCTCATGTGATGTTTCAAAACATCATGCACGGTCGAGAATTGATGCCGTTGGAGAGCGATCGCTTGATTAATACGCTGATCGATTTGATTTTAGGGCGCTCTAACTGAACGATTAAGCCAAATTTTGCATCCTTTCTGGATTAATTCCCATTCACGTAGCTTTACTGACGGGTTCCGTACAAGCTTACTGCCCTTGTAGCCTTGTAGCCGCATTCTGAGCGCGTTTCTGTTCATCAGTCAGTTTCTGCTCCCCGTACAGTTTTGCGGCTTGCTGATAGTCCCGAAGCGCTGCGCTATTGTCTCCAGAAGCAAGGGAGGTGTTAGCACGATTGAAATAGGCATCAGCAAACGCAGGGTCGAGGCTAATTGCGCGATTGTAGTCTGCGATCGCCTGCGGTCGATTGCCCGCTTTCGCATGCTCAATGCCCCGGTTGTAATAGAAGTTGGAATTATTAGAATCAAGATCGATCGCCTGAGTATAGGCATCGATCGCACCTTGGCGATCGATCCCCTGACTTTTGCGATAGCCATCTTGAAAAAATTCTTCAGCGTTAGAGAAATTATTGGCGGAGCGGGGAAGCAGCGGCTGAAACACAGCAAATAGAACGGCTCCGAGCAATGCTAGAACGGCGAGTCCTGCGAGTGCAATCAGCCAGCCATCCGAAGAAAAATCGCGCGGCAAATTTCGCTCTTGAATGAACTGGTTCATCCGCTCTAAACGAGTGGAAGGGCGATTGTCGAGTTCTGTTGGGGCAACTGGAGGATCAGGATTGTTAAGAGACGTTTCGGGTGGGGGAGCTATAGTTTGTTGACCCGGATCAGCCACTCCTGCGGCTGCCATGCCTGCCATAGGGTAAGGAGCGAGAGTAGGAGTATCCCTTTTAGCATTAGAGTCGGGTTGTAGAGCGTATCGAGAACCAGAGTCTGGGCTTAGATCGTAGACTTCTTGCAATCGCATCAACTCGGTTTGAGTGTTGTCGCTAATTTGTCCACCTTGGGCAATGTTGGTGCGGAGGTCTTCTAGCTGCTTGCGCTTGTCCCGTTGGATCTCAAACGGCTGAACTGCTTCTGCTTTGATTTGATTCGCGATCGCATCTGGAACACTGTGCTTAATTTGTAGTGCATCCAAAATTTTGTTTCCGACCGGAGAAATTCCTCCTTGACTGGCTAAACTCAGCGCTTCTTTGCGGAAGTCAAGATACGGAGCTTGAGCGATCGGAATTTCGTAGCCATGACCCGTTGTGTAGAGCCTAGGTTTGGCAGCAGGCAGCTTTGTGGCAATGCGATCGCAAATATAGTCGTGCAACTCGATGATCGAAATTTGTCCGTCAAGAGTTCGATGCCCGATTCCGTCTGCCATCCCCGTCGATAAACCCTCGATCAGACATTGAGTGTAGGTAGAGAGGTCAGATTTCTCTTGAGGCGAGTAGTCGAGTGACCACGGCGATGTGAGCAGGACGCGGCGTTTACCGCTAAGCTGTTGTCCGATTTTGTCAATATCGCTGTCTGCAACCATACCTTGAGCATAGGCACCACTAAAACAGCCGTCGAGAATGAGAACCTGCTGCTGCGATCGACAGTTCTCTAAGCTCTCTTGCACCTCTGCCATCGAGAGCGCGGTTTCGTTTAGGGTATCGCGTCGAGTCGTGCGGCTTGCTAAAAATAATTGCCCAGAGTCATCGACAATGCCATATCCAGAAAAGTAAACCAGAACAACTTCATTTGATGAGCAGTTGGTCAGCATTTTCAGGGCAGAGCGCACCTGTTGCAAATCTGGATCGAGCAGCGACGCCACTTCTGATGCACGAACCGCGCCAATGTGTGGATGTTGCAGAACGTCTTGCAGTTTCTTTACGTCTTCTGTCGCGGCAGGCAACGCGCTAAAACTTTTGTCTTCGTACTGACCAACCCCAATAAGCAGTGCTGCTGTCATGCAAGCCCCCGATCGATGTGCTAACCGTCAAACTATCAAGCAATCCCTTGGTAAAGAAGATTATCAGAATTTCTTCTGAAAAGGGGTGTATCAGCACGAGAAGCAGCTAGAAATAGCGCGAATACAGAAATAGCGCATCCAAATCTGCGATTTCTCGAAGCAGATCTTTGCACAAGATTTTTGCGATCCCACTACACGGATCGAGAATGATGAAAAATTGCGCTAAATCATACTCGTAATGAGTATGATTAAAGAGATACGGTTTAAAATTTGTCCTTTTAATGCTGAATGTTCTATGGCTCACCTCACTGAACGAAGACCTGAGAACGCAGACGGTGATTTTTACGTCGATCGCTCCTGCATTGATTGCGATACCTGTCGTTGGATGGCTCCAGACATTTTTTCTCGCGATCGCGCTCAATCGATCGTCTATCATCAGCCTCAAACCGAACCCGAACGCCTAAGCGCAATGCAGGCACTTTTGTCCTGTCCTACCGCATCGATTGGAACCGTTGACAAACCGACCGATATTAAAATCGCTCAAGCGAGCTTTCCGATTCTGGTGGCAGAGAATGTATATCACTGCGGCTATCACGCTGAGAATTCCTTTGGGGCGGCAAGCTATCTGATCCAGCGACCGGAAGGAAACATTTTGGTTGATTCCCCTCGATTTACACCGCCGCTTGTGAAGCGAATCGAAGCAATGGGAGGCGTGCGCTATCTGTACCTAACCCATCGTGATGATGTTGCCGATCACCAGAAATTTCATGATCATTTTGGCTGCGATCGTATCCTTCACACCGACGAAATTACTCGCAGCACTGAGAGCGTTGAACTCAAATTGACTGGGCTTGAGCCGATCCAACTCGATCCAGAATTGCTGATCATTCCGGTTCCTGGACATACCAAAGGACATACGGTTCTGCTTTACCAAAATCGATTCTTGTTCACGGGCGATCATCTCGCGTGGTCTACCAAGCAAAATCACTTGGTTGGGTTCCGAGAAGCGTGTTGGTATTCGTGGGATGAGTTGAAGAAATCGATGGAAAAACTCAGCCACTATTCGTTTGAGTGGGTGCTTCCCGGTCACGGACGACGCTTTCATGCAGACGAGAAAACGATGCACCAAGAAATGCTGAAGTGTTTATCTTGGATGGGGCTGGATGCGCGTACGGGAGAGTGGGATTAAAGAGTGTTGGCAGCAGATTTGGTAGCGGATGTAGCGGATGAGCAGATGACGGAAATAATTTCATCTGCAACATCTGCTAAAAATTCGTTATCAACTAGCGATCTCAGGTCATTTACGATGAATCCCACAGTTCCTTCGGAGTTGCGCTCTGCGCTAATCGCATGAAGCATCACGAAAGCTGTCAACTCCCTTTCTAAACGCAATTGATACTATGCTTAGAAATCGACTATCTCGGCTGTAATAGCAATACACACGGCAATGGCACAGCGTAAACGCTCACTTCCTCTGTTTAGACATTGGCGCATCGGATTTCTCGCAACGTTGTTTGCCTTGTCGGTGATCCTGACGAACTGCACTCAAAACCAAAACGCCTCGAATCCTGCTACAAGTGGGACTGCTGGCTCATCTGGTGTTTTGGTGTATGGGTCGGGCGGGCAACCTGTGAATTTAGAAGCGGGCAATGTCACTGATGGAAATTCGCTCATTGTTCACAACCAAATTTACAACCGTTTGCTGGAGTTTAAACCTGGAACAACAGAGCTACAGCCGAGCTTAGCCACCGCTTGGAATGCTTCTTCAGACGGTAAGACCTATACATTTAAGCTGCGTCAAGGCGTAAAATTCCACGACGGAACTGACTTCAACGCAGAAGCTGTGAAATTTAACTTCGATCGCTGGTGGGACAAAAATAACCCCAATAGTTTTCGTAATGCTGGAAAGACTTACGAGATTTGGGGCCAAATTTTTGGCGGATATAAAGGTGAACCAAATTCGTTAATTCAAGATGTTAAAGCTGTTGATTCGTCTACGGTTCAGTTTGTCTTGAAGCAACCGTTTGCTGCGTTTCCATCCACGATCGCATCGGGTTATTTCAGCATCGCTAGCCCGACGGCAATTCAAAAAGCAGGCGCAAATTATGGCACTCCGGCAGGCGGCGCAGTTGGAACAGGCGCATTTGTGTTTAAAGAATGGCGGAGCGGCGATCGCATTGTTCTGGAAAAAAATCCTAACTACTGGAAGCCAGGACTGCCAAAGTCCAATCAACTAGTCATGCGCTTTGTCACAGATGCCAGCGCTAGACTTGCTCAACTCCGGGCTGGACAGCTTGATTTTACGGTTGATCTTGCTCCTGATCAAAAGGGTGAAATTGAGCGAGATGCAGCGGTTTCGGTCGTTGCCCGTCCGTCGTTCAACGTTGGTTATTTGGCGCTCAATCCCAGCTACAAACCATTTTCTGATGTGCGAGTGAGACAAGCGATCGCTCACGCGATTAATCAGCAAGCGATCGTTCAAGCGTTTTGGAAAGGGGCAGCCGTCAGCGATGCTCACTTTGTGCCGCCATCGCTGGAGTGGGCGCAGGCTAAAAACTTGCAGAAATACGAGTTTAATGCACAAAAAGCAAAAGATTTGCTGCGGCAAGCAGGTTATGCCAATGGGTTTGATTTAGACCTGTGGTATATGCCTGTGTCGCGTCCTTATTTTCCAACGCCTAAGCCGATCGCAGAAGCGTTTGCCGCAGATTTGAGCGCAGTTGGGATTCGGGTCAACCTCAAGACGAAAGATTGGGCATCTTATCTGGGCGATCGCCTCAAAACTCCAGGCTATCAAGCGTTTATGTTCGGCTGGATCGGAGACTATGGCGACCCGGATACGTTCTACTACCCGCATTTCGGGCCTGATGCGACGAATGATTTAGGCAAATGGAAAAACGATCAGGTTTTGCAACTGTTAGAACAAGCGAGAACTACGTCAGAGCGAACAGCGCGATCGCGGCTTTATGCTCAAGTCGATGAAATTATTCATCGAGAAGCGGTGAGACTGCCCATCGTTCATGCGGAACCCCTACTGGTGCAGCGTAAAACAATTGATGGATGGACGCCTAGCCCGTTAGGGACTGAACCGTTTGAAGCGATCGCGAAAAAATAAGTTAAATGTCGTCTGGATCGATTCCAAGAGAGCGTAATCGTTGTACCAATCGCTCTGCTCGTGATCGTTCTGCTTCTGCTTCTTGCTCTGCCACTTCTGCTCGTAATCGTTCTGCTTCTGCTTGCTGTTGCGCCTCCTCGTCAAAGAGTGGAATCAATCCTCTTTCTTCGTCATAAAAACGCAACCAGTAGCACGCCCCAGAAGCAGGTTCCCGGCGAATTCTACCCTCCCACGTTCCGATCCAGAGTCCTAGTTTTTCACACCACAGCCAGCCGCGATCATTGGGGATAAGCGGCTGATACTGTTGCGTCGAATCTAAGTGCCAACCTTGCAGTGAATCGGAGTCGAATGGATCGTAGACAAAGTAATTTGCAGTGTGGAAGGTCTCTGAGTAAAGGGTTTTCTTGATGCCTGTATCGATTTTGGCGGTACTCGGCGACATGAATTCTACAATCACATCTGGGTAGCGCCCCTCTTCTTCCCACACGATCCAGCCCTTGCGCTCTCGATTACCATCGACGTTTAGCACCGCAAAGAAATCAGGTCCTCGGAAATCCCGGTTCATGGTTTGATTGCGGCTGTAGTAGACGAACATATTGCCGCCCACAAAGCTGTCTGTGCGATGTCGCAAAGCAGACAGGGCAGAATCAATCAGAACATTCATCGCGTGGCGGTGACGATTCGTTTCCAAAGGTTCTCCGTCATCAAAAATCAGATCGGTGGGAGGAGGACTGACCCAATCGTGAATTTCCCACGGTGGAACTTGTTCAGACGTGTCTGTTGACATAACTGTACCTTCGCAAATTTCCGTTGCTTGGTTGCCAGCCTAACGCATCTTCAGCCTAGCACAGTTGTTCTATTTGATTGTTCTACTTGACTGCCCTAGTTAACCCTTCACGCCACTGCCCGATTCAGTTGGCACAATGTAGTGCTGCATTGCCACGAAAAACACGAGAATCGGCACGATCGAAATGACCGATCCGGCGGCAATCAATCGCCAATCTAAAGTAAAGGTGCCAGCAAGATTGGCGACACCAAGAGGAAGTGTAAATAATTCAGGACGATCCAACACTAAAAGAGGCCACAGAAAATCGCTCCACGAGCCGATAAACACAAAGATCGCCAGGGTGACGAGTGCAGGACGAATAGACGGAATCATCACATGCCACCACACGCCCAATTCTGAGCAGCCATCCATTCGTGCCGCTTCTTCAAGCTCTTTGGGAACCCCTTGAAAGGCTTGTCGAAGTAGAAAGATTCCAAACGCAGAAGCAATTCCGGGAAAGATTACGCCTAGATAGGTGTTGAGCAACTCCAATTTCACCGCTAACACATATAGCGGAATCATCACAATCTGAAACGGAATTAGAATCGTCGCCACGATCGCGCTAAAAATAATTTCTCGACCTCGAAATGCAAGCCTTGCTAGTGGATAAGCAGCCAGCGAGCAGAACAGTAAATTCAACGCAACTGTTAATACAGAAACTAACGTGCTGTTAAATAAATATCGCCCAAACGGATTGCTTCGCCAAACAGTAACAAAATTCTCAAACGTCGGCTGAGAGGGAATTAACTGCGGCGGAAACTGAAAAATATCTTCGGTAGGCGACTTAAACGATGTACTCACCAACCACACTAAAGGAATCAGCATGACTAGCGCGATCGCACTGAGCACGCCATACATTCCCCACGATCGCCACCTCTGATTACGCTGAATCATCGCACTTCAAACGCCTGTCAAAAAATTATTTTGTCGTCACCACTGCCAGATTCCAAGCCATGCGTTTCATCAATGGCAGCTTTTTCAGAATCTTATCGAGCTTTTCTAACCGGAGATACGTTTTCTCTAGTCTTGCTTGCTCGACAATGATTTTTTTCCAATATCGTTCTTCATTTGGATTCACTTTTTCAATGAGATAAAATCGCAGAAAAATCCATAAACTGGCTAACCAAAAGGTGTCATAGTTTGTTTGTGAATACAGCGATTCAATATAATTGACAAGATTGATATCTAACGGCGTTTCATCTTCGGTTCGCACTTCCGTTGCCATTCTGCGATAGACATTAATTACTGGATTGTGTTTTAACGGATCCCAAAAACAGGCTTTGCCACCGGGTTTTAAGACGCGATGCATTTCTCGCAGCGTCACTTTAGGATGGGGAATATGATGCAACAAGTTAGAGGCGTAAATAATATCAAACGTGTTGTCAGGAAAGTCGATCGCCATCGCATTGATCACTTTACCCTCGACATGAACTCCGTTGCGCGCCGCTAACTTCGTCGCAACTTCCACCATTCCAGGTGAATAATCGGTCGCGACACACCGCGCTCCTAGTTGAGCAAAATAAACGCTGTTCTCTCCTGCACCGCACCCCAAATCGAGCAGATATTTCCCTCGCACATCGCCCAACTGCCTCAAAATAAACCGATTTTCAGGAGCAGTACAGGCTTCAAAATAGTCTCTGACTTGAATTCCGTCGATGTCGATCGTGCTTGCCCACTGATCGTGAAAATCTTGCTCTCGGCGGAGTAAATCGTCTTGCATAGGGTTCAGGACAACATCAAAAAGGGGCGGCGATAAACCACCCCAAAATAACACTGAATGAAGCTTTGTAGAACCAAGAGTGAAATTCTACAAATTCTTCGTTAGTTAACGGGTGCTGCTACGAGTTCAGCAGGCTGCAACGAGGCATACAAGCGATTTAATGCATTCACATAGGCTTGAGCCGACGCCACAATAATGTCTGTATTAGCGGCATGACCAGAGAAAATACGATCGCCATATTTCAACCGAATCGTCACTTCCCCGATCGCATCAATTCCTGCCGTCACCGACTGCACCGAATACTCAATCAGCTGGTTGGGCACATTCACCACGCGGTTAATGGCTTTGTACACCGCATCGACGGGGCCGGTTCCGGTCGCCGCATCCGTCAATTCTTCACCGTCAGGATTGATCAACGATACTGTTGCGGTCGGACAAGAGCGATTTCCGCAGGAAACCTGCACCAACTCCAATCGAAATAGATCGGGAACTTGCTGGACTTCATCATTGACAATCGCTTCTATATCGCGATCGCCGACTTCTTTTTTCTTGTCCGCCAGTTCTTTAAACCGCAAGAAGGCTTTGTTGAGGTCTTGCTCGGATAGCTCGTAGCCCAGTTCCTTCAGACGAGTGCGGAAGGCATTGCGACCAGAATGCTTGCCCAATACAAGCTGCTGCGTATTGGTTAGCCCGATCGTTTGAGCATCCATAATCTCGTAGGTTTGCCGATTCTTCAGCATTCCGTCTTGGTGAATGCCCGACTCATGAGCAAACGCATTCGCCCCAACGATCGCTTTATTCGGCTGGACTAACATTCCCGTCAAGGTCGAAACCATGCGAGAGGTTTTATAGATTTCTTGAGTGTTAATCTGCGTCAGAGGCGCGTCCGACTCAACCGGACGCCCTAAGAACGAATTAAAGTACTGACGACGCACATGCAGCGCCATCACCAATTCTTCGAGAGACGCATTTCCGGCGCGTTCGCCAATGCCATTAATCGTACATTCAAGCTGTCGTGCGCCATTTTTAACGGCTTCTAAGAAGCACGCCACAGCTAAGCCTAAGTCGTTGTGACCGTGGACGGAAATAATCGCTTGATCGACGTTCGGCACATGGTCTCGGATGCCGCGAATCATCTCACCAAACTCGCTCGGCGTCATGTATCCCACCGTGTCGGGGATGTTAATTGTGGTAGCACCCGCTGCGATCGCGCGTTCCAACACCTGATACAGATACTCTGGATCTGATCGCGCGGCATCCATTGGTGAAAACTCGACATCATTCACAAACGACTTGGCATAGGCAACCATTTCTTCTGCGATCGACAAGACTTCCGCGCGAGTCTTCTTCAACTGATATTCCAGATGAATATCCGACGTTGAGATAAAGGTGTGAATTCTGCCCTTCGCGGCGGGTTTAAGCGCTTCGGCTGCCGCTTTGATATCGTTTGGAATCGCCCGCGCCAAGCTACAGATCACAGGGCCGTCAGGCGTGCCCACTGTTTGAGCAATTTTTTGCACCGCTTCAAAGTCGCCTGGACTGGCAAACGCAAATCCCGCTTCAATCACATCTACGCCGAGGCGAGCAAGTTGCCGTGCGATCGTCAGTTTTTCATCGACATTAAGCGTTGCGCCAGGGCACTGTTCGCCATCGCGCAAGGTCGTGTCAAAAATGATAATTCGATTCGGCTGTGATTGAACGTTCATGGCTCAATTAGGGGGTAGAGAACGGGCATAGCAGATCTTGGCAAGTCGCCCTTCATGGATTGGCAACCTGCATCTCGATCAAACGCTATCGCTAATGGCGATCGTATAGCCCTTATTTTAGACTTTAGTATGGACTTTAATCTCGTTTGGAGACTTTTACTGTAAGTAGATAGTAGCGAGATAGTAGGCGGTTTTAATAATCAGCTTTTTCGATCTTGGCTCGAATATCGTTGAGATCAATATAGCGGTCGGTGACATTCCTCAGCTCACGGGCGATCATGCCTTCGGTCGAGACGACCGTAATGTGAGTATTCTTTGACCTGAGAAACTCGATCGCGCGTTCAAAATCGCCATCTCCGCTAAATAAAATGACGCGATCGTACTGCTCGACCGTATTAAACATATCCACCACAATTTCGATATCTAAGTTCGCTTTTTGCGAGTAGCGCCCAGAGGTATCGTCATAATATTCTTTCAATATTTTAGTTCTAACCGTGTAGCCGAGACTGATCAGCGCATCGCGAAAGCCCCGCTGGTCTTGCGGATCTTTCAGTCCGGTGTACCAAAACGCATTGACTAATTCAACTCCGCGCTCAGTTGTAAAATGCTCCAGTACTCGTTTTGGATCGAAGAACCACCCATTTTTCTGCTGAGCATAAAACATATTATTGCCGTCCACAAATATGGATAGACGGTTCATCAAATAACGCATAGCAGGCTTAGACCCAGAATTTGTAGAAACTAGCATGTGAATAATTAATTCTAACAACGGAAAACAAAGGAAAACGCGAAACCAAATTGATTCGGGGATGACGATTTGCCCCGCATCAGACGTATTTATGTAAAACTACTGACGATATGCTTCTCTTGAAATCTAGAAAGCGCCGCCTGATAAGCCGGAACTTTGCTCTAACCACCGAAGTCGCTGAGCCAGAAAGAGATACAGAGAAACAGTTGGATAGGAAAACGATATAGAGAGTGGATATACAAGAAAATTGGCAGCGACTGTAGACGGCGGTTTTTCTAACATTCAGGTTTCTATAACATTGAGTGTGCAAGGTAAACTTGCGCTGGATACAGACCCTTTCAATAAAGTGAACTGCGATCAATCAGATGAATTCCTCATCTTATAGATAGATTTCTTTACTTTTGAGAGCACCAATTCTTCAAACAATAGGGAGGGAATGTGCGGTTTCAGAATTTATCGAATGCTCGTCGTAGAATTAAGTAGACCAAAGAGCGAGCTTACAGAGAACCGACTGGGGCTAGGATGCAGTCTAAATTGATGAGAATCAAATTCTCCTAACACGATTCAGTTGCCCAACGATCTAAACTGATCTAAATTGCCACCAAACCGCTTATGCCCAAGAAACGATCATCGGCAGGGTTTCTGCAATCGCTGACGCTAACGTTGCGCTCAGGCATACTGAAATCAACCGCTCCTATCTCGTCTACAACGGCTAAGCGCACCCTGACGCTGTCTGATGAAGCAGCCCCCACGCTGCCAGAGCAAGGTCGGGGGTCACCGCTAAGACTGAAGCAGTTGGGTCATGGATTGATGATATTTTGGGCGATCGCGGCAGGCTCTGCGATCGCGACTCAGTTTGCGCCGCTGCAAGCTTGGGAGCGGCAGGCGCAAAGTGTCCTCCTACGCGTTCGGGGATCAGTTCCTTCTCCCACGCAGGTGGTAATTTTGGCAGTCGATGATGAATCTCTGTTGCAGCTATCCGGGTCGAGTTGGCCGCTCAGACGAGCGACGTATGCTGAAGCGATCGAGAAGGTGCTGCAAGCGGGCGCAAAATCGGTGGCGGTCGATGTGCGGTGGGATTTGCCCAGTAGTTTTGGGGGCGATAGTCAAGCTTCTTCTGATTGCTCTAACGACAATATTCTAGTGTCGGACGATGATCAGCAACTGCAATCGGTATTAGAACGCTACGACGGAAAAGTTACTCTCGCGACCGATTTAGACCAATTGAAGCAGCGGCAAGGAGCGCAATCGCGCATTAGTCTACCGTTCTGCCCGTTTCGCACCGCCAACGCTTCCTATGGCTTAATCAAATTTCCCGTAGAGCCAGACGAGCGGGTGCATCGGTTTGGAAGTGAGTTTATCCGGCAAGAGTCGTCTGGTATGGACTTGCTGCGAGCCGAAAAGATTGAGTCGTTTGCAGACGCAACGCTGAAAGCGAGTGGCGTGAAGTATGCCCACCCTCAGGGAGAAAATATTTTTTTCTACGGTGGGGCTGGAACCTTTAAACGAATCCCGTTTTGGACCGTGCTATCGCCAGAAAACTGGAACGATGCTTACCTCCAACAAGGTCGCATCTTTAAAGACAAAATTGTGCTAATAGGTCCGGTCGCCTCTAGAGTAGGGGATGAAATCAGCACGCCGATGGGGACGATGCCAGGGGTTGAGCTTCATGCCAATGCGATCGCATCTCTTCTAGAATTCCGGTCGCTGCGCACGGCGTTTCCCAATCCAGAAATCACCGGATTAGCAGTATGTTTGATGGTTGCGAGTGCTGGAGGGCTACTCCGGTTGACCAAGCTACCAACCGCTCGATTAGGATGGGCACTTGCGATCGCGCTGTTTTGGTCTGGCGTTGCTTATGTGCTGTTCACTCAAGCCTCAATCATTGTGCCGATAGTTGCGCCAATGGGTGCGATCGCGCTCGTCGGCATCTCATATCTAGGAACCGGACTTGTCAGCGACTATCGCAACAAGCAGCGGTTTCGGAAGACTCTCAAGCATTACTCGCGATCGCCCTTGGTGCAAGAACTGATTAGTGGGCAAGACGATTTTAAGGATCTATTGCAGGAACGAGAACTCGAAATTTTGGGCAAAAATTTAGGCGGACGCTACAAAATTACGAAAGTTCTTGGATCGGGCGGTTTTGGAGAAACGTATATTGCAGAAGACATTCAGCGACCTGGTACGCCTCAGTGCGTGGTGAAGCAATTGCGTCCTAGCACAAATAATCCGAAGCATTTGCAGTTAGCGCGGCGTCTGTTTCAGGTGGAAGCAGAGACACTCGAACGCTTGGGAGAACACGAGCAAATTCCGCGTCTCCTGGCGTATTTTGAGGAAGATCAAGAATTTTATTTAGCGCAGGAATTCATTTCCGGTCCGCCGCTTAGTGAAGAGTTGTCGTTGGGCAGACACTTGCCCGAATCTCGAATCGTCACCATTTTGAAAGAGCTTCTGGAAGTCCTGAGCTTTGTTCATAGCAAAAATGTGATTCACCGCGATATCAAACCGAGTAATGTGATTAAGCGGCAGTCCGATGGCAGACTAGTGCTGATTGATTTTGGGGCCGTCAAGGCGTTGCACGATCAGATTTTAGACGATCGTTTGTTTTCAGGAACGATTGGAATCGGCACGCAGGGCTATATGCCGCCAGAGCAATGCGCCGGAAATCCCCGCTTCAATAGTGACATTTACGCTGTGGGCATGATGGGCATTCAGGCGCTAACAGGCTTGCCGCCCAGCCAACTCAAGGATGATCCGCAAACGGGCGAGGTGCAATGGCGAGAGAAAGCGATCGTCAGTCCTCCTTTAGCCGCCATTTTGACAAAAATGGTGCATTACGATTTTCAGAAGCGCTATCAATCGGCGATCACGGCACTGCAAGATTTGATGAAGTTAACTGATTTGTCTACACTTTCGTTGATGCTAGACGATTTGCGGATCGAGGGAACGGGTGAGGAAGACATCACGACGACTCGACCTTGGCCCGAAACTTTTGTGTCTGACGAACTACCGCAAACGGAGCCGCCGCAAATGGAATAGAAGGTTTGAGAAAGGGATGAGGGATAAGGGATGAATTGTTTTTGGGAATGGGTTGTGATGCTCTGATTTACAACAGGTGAGCGGTAGTGTTGGTCTTCCACATTAGATCTACTTCTGGTTTCTCATCCCTCACTCTTTCATCTTTGCGTTAAAGGTGTTCCTCTAGTTCAGAGTGCAAATCAGGAAGACATCGCTCAGTTTCTGTTGTTTGCGTGTCCCAAGTCACTGAGCGCGGCGACGATCGCTTCTGCTTCTCCGCTGATGCGCCAAAGCGTCCGACTGGCCTCTTTGCTGACTAATTCATACTCGCCTCTAAACGCTTCGATCAAAGCAGGAATGGCAGACTTGGCATCTGGGCCAATGCAGCCCAATGCATAGGCAGCTACCCACCGCACCTGCCAGTCGTCATCTTTGAGGGCGGCAATGAGCGCTGGAACGGCTGATTTGGCGGCAGAATTAAAGCTCGCCAGTACCCAGGCGGCTGTACTGCGAACATGAGCAGGCTGAGATTCCAGTGCTGTCACCAAGGCAGGAAGAGCACCCGTTCCCATTTTGCCCAGCGCTGCGATCGCTTCTCCGCTCACTCGTCGATCTGGATCGCGTAATCGCTCCATTAACGCGGGAATTGCTAGTCGCGCTTCTGGGCCAATGTGGCCCATCGACCGAGCCACTTCTCGCCGAATTTGCCATTCGCGATCTTGAAGCTCTCGGATCAAAGCAGGCAATACGCCTTTTGCGGCAGCACCTAGTTCGCCCAGTTCTCGAATCGCATCTAGCCGCGCTGTGGTATCTCCAGTAGACAAGAGCGGCGCTAACCGCCGCATTCGTTGCTCAATTTGAGATTTTCGCAGCGTTTCAGGGCTGAGACCCACTCGCTGACCCAACCCTTCTAATACAAAATCAGGAATATTGATTTCTGTGCCTCGCGTCAAGCAGCAGTCTCGCATTGCCAGGAGAAAGCCTTGAATACTCTCGGGCGCACCCGGCATCGCATCGGCTAACAATAACCAGTCCTGCCACAACGTTCTGTCGCTGCCATAGCGTTCGACAAGGTGCAGTGCCGCTAAACATTCAGCTAACGGGTCGAGGGCAAAGCAAATTTGATCTTGAGCCGGACCGATCGCTTGCACGATCCGCAAGCGTTTCTCTAAATGCTTCAGCCGCGCTTTGGCCGCTTCTTCATTAAGACTGGTTTCACCCTGCGACGCTCCAAAGGATTGCAGTTCTGCTAGAATCGCTTCGCGTTTGGCAGGGGCAGGGCGATAGTATTGCTTTAAGCATTCCCAGGCAATGATTTTCGCGTCTTCATGCACCGTTAGATTGGTTGGCTCATCGGCGGCGGCGTCGCGATTGAGTTCATTTAAATAGCTCAGCATCAAGTCAGGAATGTTATCGGGCAGCGTGCTTTCGTCGTTAATACCTTCTTTTTTGCCGATCATTTGTTCAGCATAGAGGGTCGCGAGAAGCACGGTGATGTGGCGCTGACCAACCATTTTTGATAATTGACTACAGGCGTCGAAATATTCAGAATCGGTAAAGAGTTCGCGCTTGCTGCGTTGCATCAAATACGCCTCTAGAAAGGAAGACAGGCGATTGCCTTCAATGCGGAGCGGTTTGATCGTTGTTTTTGGCACTTCGTCGAGCGTCTCTTCAACCCGTGACGTGACGATCAGCGCATTCGCCGGGAAGTCTGGATGTCCAGGACGAATCTGCTGCCGAGTTTCTTCACTCAGTTCTGACAAGCGATCGACAATCACCAAGATGCGTCGCTGCCTCAGTAGCTTTTCTAGAAAGTCATCTGAAATGGGTTCTGACGCATCGATTAGCGCCTGTAGCTGTCCGCGAATCGCTTCGCGAAAGGGATTTTTGCCCTCAGGAAGTTTGAAGTCTAGTTCCTGCTCGATCAACACGGGCAACATGCGATGACCGCAGAGGCGTTGGGGTCGTTTATCTGCCATTGCCCATTTGGCTAAGTGACACGCCAAACTTGTTTTACCAATTCCCCCTTCTCCCCAAATCAGCAGACATTGCCGCCCATCCCAAAACGTCGTGTGCAGATCATGATTCGCTAGTTCCGGAACGGTGTTGCCGTCGAGAACGACTGGAATCGGAATGTAGACCTTACGATCGCTGACGGTGTTTTTGTGCGCAAAGCCTTCGCGTGCCCCATCGATTTGCTGACCGACCCATGCATCTAGCACTCTGGGATGGTAGTGAAACCAGCCCACGAATAAGACAAACCGCAGGGGTACTTTGATGCTGCCGCCCATTGGACTGGGAATTTCAAAATCGGTGTAGGGCTTGAGGGCGTTGTTCAGTTTGAGCAGCCAAGACGGACGGACCAATAGAATAGCGAGCCACAGGCTCGGCATGGCGATCAGATAGAGCAGCACGCCTGCGATCGCAGGATTGGCCTGTCCCCACTCAACCACCCGCTCAAACGGACGGGAATCTTTTTCGTTTTTCAGTACGCTAATCGATCGCCGCACCGAAATCACTAATTCTTCGTTGAACTGAGCTTTGGGATCTTCTAACAGAGGTAAGGCCGTTCCTAGAATCGTATAAGCGGTATGGATTTCGACGACGGATAGGGATGGCGCTTTGTCTTGCAGACTTGCTGCGATCAGGCGGACGGCATTCGCCGCGTTGAGCCGCACTCCAGTATTCTCGTCGCTCAGCAATTTGACTAATTCGGGCAGGGCTTCTCTCGCCTCTAGCCCAATGCGCCCCAGTGCCACCGCCGATTGCGATCGCACATCTTTGTCAGCATCGCTCAGCGTTTTTGTGAGTTGAGGAACTGCCGCTTTGGCAGGACTGCCAATTCTGTTCAGCGCGATCGCAGCAAACGATCGCGTTTTGTGATCGGCATGACTCAGCGCTCGAATTAACTGCGGCACGGCGGGACTCGCTTCAGCGCCAATACTGCCAAGAGCGCTGGCAGAGTTGAGCCGAATATCCGTATCGGGGTCAGCGAGCGACTGCGCCAGAAACGGCACGGCTGATTTTGCCTCCGCTCCCAGTTTTCCAAGCGCTGCGATCGCGGCTAAGCGCACCTCTAGTTCTGAGGTCGATAGGGCTTGAATTAGTTCTGGAATGGCAGGCTTTGCCTCCGTTCCTAGACTAGAAATCGCGTCGATCACCTCCATTCTCACCGATTTACTCGGATCGCTCAAAGCTTCGACCAAACTTGGCACAGCGATTCCTGGGTTACTTCCAATGCTTGCCAAGGCACGGGCCGCCGCGATCTGCACCTCTAGCTGATCATCTTTCAGGGCTTTTGCGATGCCAGGCACAGCAGCTTTAGCGGCAAGCCCGATTTCCCCTAACGCTTCTAATGTCTTGACCCGAACTTCTTTCTGCCTAGAATTGATTCCTTTCGCCAAAACAAGAACCGCTGGTTTGGCATCGGCTCCCCGTTTACCCAGGGCTGCGATCGCGCTCAACCGAGCGCCGAGGTTTGCTTTATCGTTCTTGAGAATAAGGATCAAGTCTGCAACCGGGACGCTTGATTTCTTCGCCGAGGTGTCCGCTAGGTCAGACGCTTCGTGCTTCGCCTGTTGCCAAGTCCAAGCAGAAAGCTCGATCGCGTCGGCGCGTTCACTCTCATCTCGGTTAGGCGGATGCAGTATTACAGACGTACAGAGGAGGCTGATCTGACACGCAAGTAGAAAAAGTTGTCGGTTACGCACTGCCATAAAAACACTGCAAAGCAAATAGGTGGGCTACGGTACAAGGTTGCCACCTAACACAGTTGAAGCAAGTAATACAGACGAAGCAAGGGGCGTTACTCCGTGGAGCTAACCAGACGATGTGATGTTTAAGGGTAAGTTTTGATGAAGATGCAACCTTGACCCCGTGATTATTCCCAGTCGTTTGTACGGAGTAACGTCTTGAGAAGTAGAGATTAGGGAAAATGTCTCAAAAATTCAGTAGTGCGATCGCGTCAGGAGCGGAATGTGAAAATTTAGAGAGGGCGGTCATCGGGTTAGAAAGCGATTCGCATTACGAGGTTCCGAGTGAAGCTCCGAAGGATCATTCCCTGAATCTCTCATGAATATTGTGAACTTTCCGCGCTAATAGTTCACAATTCAATAAATTTATAGTCTTTCTTTAGATGATTGACAAATCAAAGTATCACTGCTGCATTTCTTTTTTGGCGTTTGAATCGAAGCTCTGAAAGGCTTGAGATATCAGTGAAAGTGTTTGAATTAGAGCCGAAAATTGCGCTTTTAACCTTAAATTTTACGGAGTAAGCATAATTGCTTAAAAGAGGATTTACGGACACTGAAGTTTAACTTTTTTTGAACTAGTATTCCCACCCCAAGAAGATTTACCTATACTGAAATTCACTTGAAGCGGTCGCGGGGATCGCTAAAACAGATTTTTAATCACACTGATAAATCTAGCTCTGGGAGAATCGATATGACCTTAGCACGCAGCCAAAATTTGGGCAATTTGTATTTCTTGTCATCCGTCAAAAGCTTTCTGCTTTGGACGTTTACCCTGACTGTTTGCATGATTGTTATCGGTTTTCCGCTGTTAGTTTTAGTTGTTTCAGTCGGCGCTTTGTTGGCAGGTGCACTGCACGCTATTCTGCCATTAAGTGGAGTTCTATTTGCCATTATTTCTGTGATCGGCATTCATGCTTTAGCCATTATGTTTATGGCAGGTTTACTAACCTCGAAAGGGATTCATCCCCAAGAAGTCGAGTGGTTACGTTGGTTAAATGGTCAAGCGAACCCATTGCATACGTCTGTTTATGCGTCTTGTCCTTTGACCTGCGATATCAATCAGTTATCGATTTAGCATTACAGATTTAGCATTCAAGAGTTGTCGTCTTTCGGTGAACTGGTCTGACTATTCCTGGCTTCGGCTGGGAATTTTTTTATGAAAATTAGGATCATCCCCCCATCTCATTCCTCAGGCAGAATTCCTGTACCATAGTGGAGACAATTCCTGATGAAGACAATTTCTAGTGAAGACAAGTCCTGCTTAATCGGGTTACCGAGGTGATCCAGATTCTGGGGTCAATGCGGAAAGCTTGATTAGCGAAGCGCTTAACGGCTGTGCTGAATATGTTCCTGTTCGTATGACTCGATAAATTCCATGCTGAATCCAATTCCGGTTTGCCTCATTGTGGGGACTCGCCCTGAAGCGATTAAAATGGCTCCTGTCATTCAAGCATTTCAGCGTTCTGAGACGTTCAAAACTCAGGTTGTGCTGACGGGGCAACACCGCGAAATGGTGGATCAGGTGATGCAGTTGTTTGACTTATCTGCGGATCAAGATCTGGCAATCATGCAGCCCAAACAAACGCTGACTGATATTACCTGCGGAGCATTGCGCGGGTTAGAATCATTGTTTCAATCGCTTCAGCCGCGCATAGTGCTGGTGCAAGGGGATACAACAACGGCCTTTGCCGCCGCATTAGCCGCGTTTTATCAGAAAATTCCGGTTGGACATGTGGAAGCGGGCCTGCGGACTGAGGACTTATTTAATCCTTATCCGGAAGAAGCAAATCGACGATTGGTATCGCAGGTGACGCAACTCCACTTTGCGCCAACATCGCTATCGGTAGAGAATTTACAGCGATCGCAGGTGTTGGGCGAGATTCATCAAACCGGAAACACAGTCATTGATGCGCTGCTGGCAGTGGCAAATCGTCAGCCTGCCTGTGACATTCCAGGGTTAGAGTGGAGCAACTACCGCACAATTCTCGCAACGGTACATCGCCGAGAAAATTGGGGACAACCGTTAGAAGATATTGCTCACGGCTTTCTTAAGGTGTTAGATCGGTTTGAAGACACAGCGCTACTATTGCCGTTACACCGTAATCCGACCGTGCGCGAACCTCTGACGGCGTTGTTGGGCAGTCATCCCCGCGTATTTCTGACAGAACCGCTAGATTACACTCAGTTAGTCGGGGCAATGCAACGCTGCTATTTGCTATTAACCGATTCTGGCGGCATTCAGGAAGAAGCGCCTAGTTTGGGCAAGCCTGTTTTGGTATTGCGAGAAACCACCGAACGTCCAGAAGCGGTGATGGCAGGAACCGCAAAGTTAATTGGAACAAATCCCGATATCATTTTTCGTGAAGCGGCTGAGTTGTTGAGCGATTCCCAGTCATACGCCGCGATGGCCAATGCAATTAGCCCATTTGGTGATGGGTTAGCGTCGGAGCGAATTGTGCGAATTGTGGAGCAGTACTTAGGGACTTGCTAAGAAATAGTATCCTGCTTTGGATCTCGGTATTGCGTTCCAGATGTAGTTTGCTCATTGCGACTTTCGCTTCAGAATTTGACAACTCCGGAAGACAATCCGAGAACTCCGAAAGAGAATTTGACAACTCCCGAAGACAATCTGAGAACTCCCGAAGACAATCTGAGAACTCCGGAAGACAATTTGACAACTCCGGAAGACAATTTGACAACTCCCGAAGACAATCCGAGAACTCCGAAAGAGAATTTGACAACTCCCGAAGACAATCTGAGAACTCCCGAAGCAAACGGAAGACCTCTCAAAGAAGCATTAGCGACTGGATGAAGCGAAACAACGTTCCTCATAGTAATGAACACTATTTTCAAGCAACTCTCTTATCTGAAAAGTAGGTATCTAAATAGGGTTTTGTCCACTTCATAATTAGGGCAAATCTACTTGGATTTAGCAACGCCGAGGGATGAAAGAATGACTATGTTCGCTTCATCCTTATTTCTGCTGTTTTGTTGACATCACGTACCCTTGTTATGGTGAGAAGATGTGAATCGACATTTTGATCGTTGTGACAAAAACAGTATTGATTACAGGCGCATCGTCTGGCATTGGGTTAGCCACTGTCCTAAAATTTCAGCAGCAGGGATGGAACGCGATCGCAACGATGCGATCGCTCGAAAAAGCAGGTGAACTTACCACGCTCGAAAATGTTCACTGCTTAACGTTGGATGTAACGGATCAAACCTCCATTCAAAACGCTGTAACGAAGGCCACGGAGATTGGCGATATTGATGTTCTGATTAATAACGCTGGGTACAGCTTAGTAGGCGCGTTTGAAGCTTGCACACCCGAACAGATTGAGCGCCAGTTTCAGACAAACGTGTTTGGCTTGATGAACATGACGCGATCGCTCCTACCTCATTTTCGCGATCGCAAGTCAGGCACGATTATTAATATCGCCTCGATTGGTGGAAAGATGGCGTTTCCGCTCTATAGCCTCTATCACAGTACCAAATGGGCAGTTGAAGGCTTCTCAGAATCGTTGCAGTACGAATTAGAACCGTTCAACATTCGCGTCAAACTGATTGAACCAGGCCCCATCAAGACAGAGTTTTACAGCCGATCTGCCGACATTGCGAATCGTCCTGGGCTAACAGCGTATGATTCGTTTGTGAAGCAGATCTTGCCTAACCTCAGTAAAGCAGGCGAATCTGGCGGCACTCCGGCAACGGTTGCAGAAATTATTTATCGGGCTGCTACCGATGGATCGGCCAAACTGCGGTATCCAGCAGGCGGAAATGCAGGTACACTTTTACTACTGCGAAAGCTTCTCCCCGATCGCATTTTCAGTAGCATGGTTCGTCGTAGCACGGTTCGCTGATCTTTGAAAGTTCTTCTATGAAAGTTCTTCACCTCTCCGACATTCACTTAGGTAGCGGGTTTTCCCACGGACGGATCAACCCTGAAACAGGGTTAAATACTCGCTTAGAAGATTTTGTTGCCACATTGGGACGCTGTATCGATCGCGCCCTGTCTGAACCTGTGGATCTGGTGTTATTTGGTGGAGACGCCTTTCCCGATGCGACGCCGCCGCCTTACATTCAACAAGCATTTGCGCGTCAGTTTCACCGTCTTGTGGAAGCCCAAATTCCTACAGTTTTACTGGTGGGGAATCATGATCAACATTCTCAAGGCGCAGGCGGCGCGAGTTTGTGTATTTATCGCACCTTGGGCGTGCCGAATGTGATTGTTGGCGATCGCCTCGATACTTATACAATTGACACCAGAAATGGTGCTGTTCAGGTGATCACGCTGCCTTGGTTGACGCGATCGACACTGTTGACTCGCCCTGAAACCGAAGGACTGTCCATGACGGAAGTTGGGCAGTTGTTGCTCGATCGCTTGCGCGTTGCCTTAGAAGGAGAAATTCGTAAACTCAATCCTGACCTTCCGACGGTGCTGTTGGCGCATCTGATGACCGATACAGCTAACTATGGGGCAGAGAAATTTTTAGCGGTTGGAAAAGGATTTACGATTCCGTTGTCATTTCTTACGCGCGAATGTTTCGACTATGTTGCGCTAGGGCATGTCCATAAGCATCAAGTTTTGTGTGAAAATCCGTTTGTTGTTTATCCCGGTAGCATTGAGCGAGTTGATTTTAGCGAAGAAAAAGAAGATAAAGGATTTGTGCTTGTTGAGCTAGACGGCGATTCTACAACGGTGGAATTTTGTCCGTTGCCTGTGCGATCGTTCCGCACGATCGAAGTTGATCTTTCCGAAAAGAAAGATCCGCAAGCGGCGTTAATTCGAGCGCTCAAACCTGAGTTGATTGAGAACGCAGTAGTACGCCTCAATTATCAAATTCGTCCAGAACAACTAGATCACCTTGATGATGCTCGGATTCACAAAGCGCTAGAGCTGGCTCACAGCTATACGATTCAGTCAGAATTAACCAACAACTTGTCGCGATCGCGCTTGCCAGAACTGGGCGTAGGATCTACGATCGCGCCCTTTGATGCGCTAAAAGCTTACCTGTCCAATCGAGAGGATTTGCGAGAACTCGAAGAGCCGATTTTAGAGGCCGCAAGACGGTTACTTGCCCAACAAGAGCCACTTGTCGAGGTTGTTTTGGCAGAAGAACTAGAGCCAGCCCAAACACAGTTGCGATTACTGTAAACCGTTCGCAGCAGTAATTTTGAGGCTCATCACCATAGAATTTATCTAGTACACTTGAACTCCGCCATCTCTAACATTAAGTAGAGTTAATCAAATGAAAGGTTGCACAAAATTGAAACAGCGTGTACATTAAACACCACATATAGCGTGACCCCAGATATGGAGTCACAATCCCAGATTTAATCAATCTGCCTCTACATCTGCTGTCCTACGGAGTCCCTCATGGTTCAAGACATCGCACGCACAAAGCATTCTGGCTCAGATAGCCAGAATATTTCGATTCAAGACAACTTGAATGGGCAATTTCCGGCAACGGCTCCCGCCGCAAATCCCGTTTTCTACCGCACCTACAGTCGCAAGTTGGGAGAAACTCGTCGCGAGTCTTGGCAAGAGGTGAGCGATCGCACCCTGAACGGACTCGCCGAACTGGGCAAGTTTACCCCTGAAGAAAAAGCTCTAATTCAGAAGATGCAGCAGACGATGCGGTGTCTTCCCTCAGGGCGGTGGTTGTGGGTCGGCGGCACAGGCTGGATTGCCAAGCCTGAAAACTTCTCGGGAGCTTACAACTGCACCAGCACCAATGTCACTGACTGGCGTTCTTTCGGCTTGATGATGGATCTTGCCATGATGGGAAGCGGCACGGGAGCCGTTTTAGAGCCGAAGTACACCGAGCAACTTCCGGCCATTCGGAATCGGCTGAACGTGAACCTCGTGGGCGAGATTGGAACTGCAATAGCCGACCTGCGCCAAGACAAAACCGAGATGACAGTCAACGGCAATCATGTCACGATTCGCGTCGGCGATAGTCGTCAGGGTTGGGTAGAGTCCTATCAAAAATTACTAGAGCTATCGAGCGACACTCGGTTTGCGGCGGAAGAGATCGAAGTTTCGGTTAACCTTAGCCACGTGCGCCCCGCAGGAGAGCGGCTCAAAGGCTTTGGTGGCGTTGCCAATCCGGTGAAGCTCCCGGAATTGTACGATCGCTGTGCAAAGGTTCTCAATCGTGCAATCGGTCGAAAATTATCGCCCGTTGAGTGCTGCTTGCTAATTGATGAAGCGGCGGCCTGCGTGGTTGCTGGTAATATCCGGCGATCGGCAGGGATGCGTCAAGGCAGCAGTGACGATGCTGGGTTTGCATCAGCGAAAGACAATCTGTGGCAGCAAGATGCGAACGGCAACTGGAGAATTGACCCCGATCGCGATGTGTTGCGGATGGCAAATCATACGCGCGTCTATCACCACAAGCCAAGCTTGCAAGAATCGATTGATGCGGTTCGCAAACAGTTTTACTCAGGTGAGGGCGCAATTCAGTATGCACCGGAAGCGATCGCACGTTCCAATGCTGATCTTCTAACCACACCCCAGCAGAAAGCGGCATTTATTGAAGCGTATGAAGCGGGTCAAGGACAGCAGTGGCTTCAGAATACTAACGCTCAAATGTCAGACGCAGAAATTGAACACCGCTTGGGACGCTACGGATTAAATCCGTGCGGAGAAATAATTGGTGAAAATTTCCACTGCAACTTATCCGAAGTTCACCTCAATCAGATTGATCCGCTAGATTACGATGCGCAAGAGCAAGCGTTTACAGCCGGAGCGCTCTCCGTCGCGGCTTTACTGAATCACCAATTCACCGAGCCTCGCTATCAGTACTCTCGCGAACTCGATCCGATCGTTGGCGTCTCTTTCACTGGCTTATTTGACTTCTTTGTTCATGCCTTCGGAGTGGAGTGGCTGCGGTGGTGGGAAGCAGGCAGACCCGATACGGTGACAGGCTTGCAGTTCAAGGAGCGTGAGAAAGAGTATCTCACCCGTTGGAACGCGATCGTGCATCGCGTCGTGTGGGACTACTGCGATCGCCACGGACTGCGCCGCCCCAATCGCTGCACCACCGTTCAGCCTGCGGGAACAAAATCGCTGCTCACAGGCGCTAGCCCTGGATGGCATCCTCCTAAAGCCCAGCGCTTTATTCGCCGAATCACCTTCCGTAAAAACGATCCGGTCGCCAAGGCATGTTTAGATTACGGATACAGCATCGTGCCATCTCAGTCTGACAAAGATGAAAACGGCAATCTGTTAACTGACCCGTTTGATCCCCGGTGTACAGAGTGGCTGGTCGAAATTCCGGTCGAAGTGCCGTGGGCGACGCTGCCCGGAGCCGACCAGATCGAGATCGAGAAGTTTTCAGCCGTGGCGCAAATGGATTTCTATCTGCAAGTCCAGAAGTACTACACCGCTCACAACACTAGCGCCACGATCGAACTGCGCGAGGATGAAATTGATGCTTTAGCCGCTCGAATTCATCAAGCGATCGCACAGAATGAAGGTTACATCAGTGCTGCTTTGTTAGCCCGATTTGACGCACCGTTCCCTCGGTTGCCGTTTGAGAAGATTGACCAAGCCACCTACGAGCAGCTACAAGCGGAAGTGTTAACTCGTCAGCGCACTAACGATTTTTATAGCGCTTTGAGCCGATACGATTCGGGCGAAGAGATTGCAGAAGGCCCAGCAGGATGCGACAGCGATAAATGCATGTTGCCTGAGAAGAAAGGATAGTTCTTTCGTCAATAGCATTTGGGGATAGAGGAGATTTGCGTTTCCTCTATCTTTTTTGCTATTAGAAATTAATCACTTTCCCTGCACCGCCAAGCGATAATTTCGGCTTTTATTTGGCTCAACTGTACCGACCCACACCTGATACGTGCCTACTTGCCAGTCGGTATCTTCTAAAGCACCATCGCTGCATCGAAGTACTCCATTCGGTCCCACAACCGCTAGGGTTAGATCACTGCCTCCCGCTGCGATCGCAAATCGCAGGGTTGAAGCGGGCTTCTGCAAAATTAAAGTGTGATCGGGTGTGGGGTCACCATAGCCGAGGCAATTTCGACCGTGGCGATCGCGATTACTGACGACCGCAGGGAGGGACGTATTTCCCCCCGTTGATCCAGCCAGCACTCCAGACATTGATTTTAATCCCAACGTGAGCGATCCAAAAGTTGCAGGTTGCGCTAACGTAGGAACTGTTCCTAGAAGAATAAAACCAATACATCCGCTGCTGATATATTGCCGTTTAATAAACCATTTCTGCCAAAATTTCACTTTCCACTCCTGGTTAAAGTTGTTGATCAAGGGGTTTGCAAGCCGACTAGTTTCATGTAAGTTTTTGGCTTAAGAACTTGGTATAAGCAACGAAATATTGTTCTGGGGGCGATCGCGAAATTTCGGACCAATTTCTTCCATTCAAAATTTATACGTTGTCTTGTAGATGCACTCTCCAGCTTGATCCAGTTTCTGAGAGTGCCACACGCAATCAAAGTCTAAAAACGCACCTGAAGAGTCATCATGCTGCTAGTCGTTCTCTCACTCTTAGTTTTATTCGTTGGAGTGCTGCTCACCCGGATCATCCTAGTTCCTTTAGACCTCCTTCACGGACTACATGTTCCCATGTGGCTCCTAGGAATCAGCATCGTCGCACTGCTGACCTGGTGCTTAGGAGATCCATAGCCACCGATACTGTGTAACAATTATTGCAAACACCTCTGCACACCCTGTTCTAAGTAGAAGCTGAGGGAGAAACTAGGGTATTGGAGCGATATCTTAGGAAGTTTTCACTTGATCAAGACCCATGAATTTAGCGATCGATTGGGAGCATCTGCACGCAATTTCAGATGGAAATGCTGCATTTGAGCGGGAGTTGCTAGAAATTTTTGTAGAAGATACCGAGCAGCATCTAGCCACAGCGAAGGTTGCAGTAATCGCCTGGCAGGATGCTCAAGCAACTGCACAGCAAAATAAAGCGCAATTGGCACAAGTAGCACATCATGTTAAAGGCTCTAGTGCCAACGTCGGACTCCATCAAATGCAGAAGGTTGCGCTACAGCTTGAGCAATATATTGAAGATAATAAGTTGACAGAAATTACAACGCTATTAACACAGCTAACAAATATGCTGGGGGAAATACAAAAGTATTTAAAGGAATGAGGAATGTTTTACAGCAATCTAATTTAGTATCAATCTGCCCAACTTCTTAAAAATCTGTAAAACTCTGTACAAGTCATTACTTCAGTTTTGTAGAGAAGACACGTTTGACAACGCATAGCGCGGTTCCGGCAACAATGCTAATTTGAGAAACAGAAATTCATGGCCATTCAGAACAACACCAAAGATAGAATTTTCTTGTTTCAAATCTGTCAACCTATAAATCAACGCTTAAAGAATTGCCTTAGTCAACGCTAGTTCCGAAGTTTTGGATTCGATAACAGTAATCCAAATTTGATGCTGCAATAGCAACATGTCAATATTGCCTTGAATGATTTCTCCTACGGACAGCATCTAGCCTTTGCTGTTCTAGTTTGGTTAGCTCTGGCAAATCTTCTAGCATTTATAGAAGAACGTTTCATCCTTGTTGTTAAACCCGAATTGAGGATAGAGGCCTGCTAGTTTAACTACTTCAGCAAGGTTAGCTTGAACCATAAAAACAGCGCATGGGATCTAAACTTAAAATCGTTGTAGTAGGGCGAGCAAATAACCACCCTACTACAACGATTTTGATCAGATTTAACGGAGAGCCAATTGTTTAGCTTTGAGCCGTCGCCGTATCTTTCTCCTTCGCCAGAAATTTCTCTAGCTCAGTGATGGCATCTGCATCCATTTTGGTTTGCATCGGGCAGAACTTAGGACCACACATCGAGCAGAATTCTGCAGTCTTGTAGATATCTGCCGGAAGCGTTTCGTCGTGATATTCTTTGGCGCGATCGGGGTCAAGCGACAACTCAAACTGCTTACTCCAGTCGAAGTTGTAGCGAGCGTGGGAGAGTTGATCATCGCGATCGCGTGCTCCCGGACGATGCCGCGCAATATCCGCCGCATGTGCCGCAATCTTGTAGGCAATCAGTCCGTTCCGCACATCTTCAGCATTGGGTAAGCCGAGATGCTCTTTCGGTGTGACATAACAGAGCATAGCTGTGCCATACCAGCCCGCCATTGCTGCCCCGATCGCCGAGGTAATATGATCGTATCCCGGTGCAATGTCAGTCACCAACGGACCTAATACATAGAACGGGGCTTCCGAACACTCTTCCATCTGCTTGCGGACGTTGAACTCGATCTGATCCATTGGCACATGTCCCGGACCTTCCACCATCACCTGGACATCGTGTTCCCACGCTTTGCGGGTGAGTTGTCCAAGGGTTTTGAGTTCGGAAAGCTGTGCATCATCGGAGGCATCGTGTTGACAGCCAGGGCGCAGCGAATCGCCTAAGCTAAACGACACATCGTACTTCTTGAAGATTTCGATAATGTCATCAAAGTGAGTGTAGAGCGGATTTTGCTTGTGGTGTTGCAGCATCCACCGAGCAATGATGCCACCACCCCGAGACACAATTCCAGTAATTCGAGATTTGACGAGCGGCAAATACTCAATCAATAACCCGGCATGAATCGTCATATAATCCACGCCTTGTTGAGCGTGCTTTTCGATCACATGCAGAAAGTCATCAGGCGTGAGATTTTCTAAATTGCCATGAACGCTCTCTAGTACTTGGTAAATCGGAACCGTACCGATCGGAATGGGAGACGCGTTGATAATAGCAGTCCGAATCTCGTCTAAGTTGCCGCCGCCTGTCGACAAATCCATCAGCGTATCTGCGCCATATTTGACGGCTAGATTCAGCTTCGCAATTTCCTCGGAGATGTCTGAGGAATTGGGAGATGCACCGATGTTGGCATTGACCTTACATTTAGAGGCGATGCCGATCGCCATTGGTTCTAAATTAGGATGATTGATATTCGCCGGAATGATCATCCGCCCCCGCGCTACTTCATCGCGAATTAGCTCGACCGGGAGGTTCTCCCGTTTAGCCACATAGTGCATCTCTTCGGTGATAACGCCCTGCCGTGCATAATACATTTGGCTGACGTTAGCTTGCCCGCGACGCTTTGCGATCCAGTCTGTCCGCATATTCGGTTCCTCAAATAAACAGCTTCCCTTCGCTGGCATTACCCAGTCTCAGGTTCTAAGGGTTTGTTCTCAGCCCATTTGGACACCCCTAGCTGATCGATAAGCTTAGCACCTTGAGCAGAAGCTGGAGTGGGTGATGAACAAATGTCAATAAGTGCTGCGATAGTCTACGAACTCTTGCCTTTTGTTGCGCGACCAGACTTGATCGCAAATCTGCGTATTTGCTCTTGAAGAAGTATTGCAATCGCTGGGTGAACCTTCTAAAATTTAGTACTTTTGCACTAAGTTTTGACATGCCTTCTGCACCTGTCTTAAAGAAAGTTTGTCCATTTATTCCAGCCGGTGAGGATGTGTTGGTTGCAATCGCATTCTACGAACAAAAGTTAGGCTTCAAAAAACAATGGCAAGATAGTGATGTTCCAGAATTAGCACTTGTTGCAAGAGACGGAATTGAAATCTTTCTTCAAAAAAATCCAGATTCGTCGATCGCAGAATGGACGCTGTTAAGAATCGAAGTAAAAAACATTGAGGCACTGTATCAGGAATATTTGAGTCGCGATCCAGTAGAGGGCAGAGCTAATCGCGTCCTGATTCACCCTAATGGCGCATTAGAACATAAAGCTTGGGGTAGCCAAGAGTTCTCAATTCTTGATCCAAATGGCGTTTGCATTACTTTTTATGAATTCTTAGGAATGACATAATCATCTCCTGACGCTGAGGTGTAGTAACAGCAACAAGTATTTAAGTATCTACTAAGACATTCTTCTAACCAAAAGCAAACCTACTACCCTGAAATTCTTTGTAGCGGTCATGCTTTTCAGCTTTCTACTGAAAAGCATGACCGCTCCGCCTATTCTTAGGAATCAAAAAACATATGCCATAAGTCACGGAAACTTTCTAGTTTCAACCAAAGGACAGGTACTCAGGATTAGGGTGCAATGTAGAATTCATGCTCAATTTGGTAACTTTTGGAAATCCTGAAAATCGCCCTCCTGAAAAGCTAGAAATGAATGCAAATCCATATCAGAATCTCTACCAAAATGCCTCAGCGAAGTTTAGTTTTCTGACAACACACCAAGCGTTTCGAGATCATCCCATTACAGTCATAGCTCGAATACTTCTGTGGCAAGCTCTGAAGATTGTGCGTTGGAATCCTACAATCCAAATTCACCGGGCTTCAAGAATGAAGTTGTTTCCTGGCAAAAGAATTGGAATTCATGGATACATTTATATTTTCCGAGATGGATTTGAGCCTGCTGTTCGTTGTGCCATCGATCGCTATGTTTCACCGGGCATGAAGTGCTACGACATTGGAGCAAATATTGGTCTTTGGACGCTGCGCCTCCAGGAAATAGTAGAACAGTCAGGAAAAGTGTACGCGTTTGAGCCACTGTCCAAAAACTTAGCGGTGCTCAAATCAAATCTCGAGCTTTCTCAGGTAAGCAATACTGAAATTGTTCCTACTGCGATCGGCGCTCATGAGGGAGAAGTTACCCTCTATACCCCTTCTCATGATCCAGGAAGCTCTTCGATCGCACCGGGAACCCCTAACGATGCCGCTGAACAAATCAAGATTCAACGTTTAGATCGAATTTGGGAAAGTCAAGGTTGCCCTCAGATTGGGTTTGTCAAGATAGATATTGAAGGATACGAACCCTTTGCCCTTGAAGGGGGAGAAAAGTTTTTTAGCAACGTACAGCCGATTGTGTGTTGCGAGATCAATCCACCTAAGCTGAGTCAGTCAGGACTAAAACCTACCAGTATCTTCAAACGGTTTCAGTCATGGGGTTATGAGGGGTTTCGATGGGATATAACTGTGCAAGATTTGGTTGAATACAACCTTGATCAAGAAACCGAAGACGGCTTCGACATGGTTTTTATTCCAGCACACCGCTAGGCATTTTGCTATTTTGCGATCGCTCCTTGCCCCCATTCCCAAGCGCCTCTACGTAAGCCTTTTCAAGAAGAACCTGCTAACCAAGATACTGCTTTACAAAGCGCGATCGCATCTGCTCAAACCACTCCGCCTAACCTCTTGTAGGTTAAACATTAGACGAAGTAATTTAGCTGATTTTGACAATCTTTAGGAGACAGACACCCTCATTGTGCTTATTTCGCGATCCTACGGAGCTTGCGAAGCAATCGCTTCTTCACCCGTCTCGGCTGCCAACTGTTCTAAGCGATCCTGCTGATCTTGCGAAATGCAGGTCTGGATTACTTCTTCCAAGTTGCCTTCTAGCACAGGGGCAAGCGCGAAGTTTTGACCCAGCCGATGATCCGTCACGCGATTATCTTTGTAATTGTAGGTGCGAATCTTTTCTGAGCGAGAGCCTGTACCGACCTGCAATTTTCGCCGCGACGTGACCTCTTCCTGCTGCTCCCGCAGTTTGATCTCGTATAGCTTCGCCCGCAGAATTTGCATTGCCCGCTCTCGGTTTTGAAGCTGCGATCGCTCCTCGGTGCAAAAGATCCGAATTCCGGTTGGCTTGTGCATCAGGTCAACCGCTGTTTCTACCTTGTTAACGTTCTGACCACCCGCACCGCCAGATCTTGCAGTCGTCAATTCGATATCTTTTGGATCGATTTTGATTTCGACCTCATCTACCTCTGGCATCACAGCCACTGTTGCGGTTGAGGTATGAACTCGGCCTTGAGTTTCCGTCACCGGAACCCGCTGAACCCGATGCACTCCTGCTTCAAACTTGAGTTTGCTGTAGACGCGATCGCCTTGAATCTCCATAATGGCTTCTCGAAAACCACCCAAATCTGCCAGAGATTCACTCGCCATTTTAATGCGCCAGCCTTCTTGCTCTGCATAGCGAGAATACATTCTCACTAAGTCGCTCGCCCAAATGCTGGCTTCGTCACCACCTGTACCAGCGCGAATTTCCAGCATGATATTTCGGTCATCATTCGGATCGCTAGGCAACAGCAGAATCTTGAGCCGAACTTCGAGATCTTTAATTTTTTGCTGGAGTTCTTCCGCCTCCATCGCCGCCATTTCTTGCAATTCGAGATCGTTTCCCGACTCTTTAACAACCTGGCGTGCGCCTGCTAAATCCTCTTCCGCCTTGCGCCATTCTTCGTAGGTGTTTACCACCTCTTCTAGAGACGATCGCATCTTTGCAACACGCTGAAACTCACCCGGATCTTTTGCAACATCTGGGTCAGCCAATCGTCTTGTCAATTCGTTAAATGTCTGCTCAACCGAGTTGAGCTTGCTTATAAGATATGCTTCAGCCATGAGTTACCGCCAAAATAGGGTTTACCGCTAGGAGAGGACGATCGGAACGGGGATCGACCGTCAACACAACCTAGCTGCCCTAGCCGTTAGCGCGATCGTCGCTCATGCCATATTTGCGTAAGAAGCGCTCAACTCGTCCCTCAGTGTCAATAATCTTCTGAGTGCCGGTGTAGAACGGATGATTTCCAGACCACACATCCACATGTAGTTCAGGCTTGGTAGACCCAACGGTTGCTACCACTTCGCCATTGCAAATTACTTTTGCTTCGGGATACCACTTCGGGTGAATTCCGTCTTTTGCCATTTTCTGTCTCCTGGTTTAAGCCGCGTTAATCGCTTGATCTATTCTAACAATTGACCCAACGCCAAAACTTAGCGCTTCGAGAACTGAGGAGCCTTACGCGCCTTTCTCAAACCGTATTTGCGACGCTCTTTCGCTCTCGGATCACGAGTTAAGTACCCTTCAACCTTGAGCGGCTTACGATTCTCAGGGTCAAGCTGGCACAAGGCGCGAGCTACGCCCATCCGAATGGCATCCGCTTGGCCAGTCAAGCCACCACCGTGCGCATTCACAAGAATGTCATATTCCCCTTCAAGACCTAATGTTTCTAAAGGAGCTTTAGCTGCCGCTAGATAACCCGCATTGAATTGGAGATACAAATCGCCAGGCTTGCCGTTCACGACGATTTGACCGTCACCCGGAACGAGACGAACCCGCGCGATCGAGGTCTTTCGGCGACCCGTTCCTTGATACATTACCCGTCCTTCAGTCGCTTGCATTACCCTTCTCCTCCAGGAATGGTGTTAATTTCTAGAACTTGAGGCTTTTGAGCCGCGTGGGGATGACTCGGTCCTGCATACACGCTCAGCTTAGTGAATAGCTGACGACCCAACGAGTTTTTGGGCAGCATTCCCTTGATCGCTTTTTCAACAATCCGTTCGGGCAAGCGAGCTTGCAACTTATCGAACGTTTCGGTCTTCATACCGCCGGGGCGACCCGAGTGGCGACGATAGAGCTTTTGAGTACTCTTTTTGCCCGTCACAACCACTTTCTCAGCGTTGACGATAATGACGAAATCGCCCGTATCTAAATGGGGAGTAAAGTGGGGTTTATTTTTGCCGCGCAATACACTGGCGACTTCGGTAGCCAAACGACCGAGGCGTTTATCGGTAGCGTCTACGACGTACCAATTGCGCTCCATCGTGGCAACAGAGGGAAGATAAGTTTTGTTGTCCATGAGAGTGTTTCAGGTTGAAGTTGAATTAGGTGAGGCAATATTTGGGCGAGGTGACAGACGGTAAGGTAAGCTTTGGCTGCGTGTCAAACCAGATGTCTGGCGAGAATGGCGTGTCAGGATATCCCACTCGTAAAAGACATAATCCTTGAGCGGGAGCCGCATATTTGACCTCTTCTCGACATTGCTCTGTCCACAGCCGAGTAAACTCACTCAGTGACAGCGCTCCTCGTCCGACTTGCACTAGCAGACCAATCAAAAGCCGCATCATGCCGTACAAGAATCCACTAGCTTGCACTTCGATATACACAAATGAGCCGTCGCGCTGACAGATTGCTTCTTGCACATCGACCCACGAGTGGGGGCGACTCGACCCGGCGCGGTGAAATGCCGCCAGATGATGCCGACCGATTAGCGGATCAAGAGCCTTTTGAATGATCGTCTCATTGATCGGCTCATAGTAGTAATGCCACGCCTGTGATCGCACAAATAAATTCGGACGCGGATCGGTATAGAGAGTATATCGATACCGCCGCCAAGAGGCGGAAAATCGAGCGTGCCAGGTAGACTCTACCTCGACAGAAGCCCGGATCAAGATATCGTCTGGCAGTCGAGCATTGATCACACTCGCCCAACGATGCGCCGGGATTTGAGATACGACATCAAAGTGAGCCACTTGTGCTGCTGCATGAACGCCTGTATCAGTTCGACCAGCGGCATGGATGACAACTGGGTAGTTAACCATTGATGCGATCGCCTGCTCAATCTCCTCTTGCACCGTGCGCTGATTCGGTTGCCGTTGCCAACCATGAAATCGAGTGCCCAAGTATTGAATTACTAAGGCAACTCTCTGAGTCGTTGGCTGAGGCATCGATTTCATAGTGCAGTTAGGTCAATTCAATGATTGCCATGTCCGCGTTGTCACCGCGACGACTCACCGTTCTTAAAATTCGAGTGTAGCCGCCCTCGCGAGTACCGTAACGTTCCGGTGCTTGCTCAAACAGAGCATGAACAAGCTGCTTGTCATAGATATAGCCCATCGCCTGACGACGAGCTGACAAAGAACCGTCTTTCGCCAACGTAATCATTTTTTCCGCTTCAGAGCGGACAGCTTTAGCACGAACTTTGGTCGTAGTAATTCGACCATTGCGAATCAGCTCAGTTGTAAGCGCTCGTAGGAGTGCTTTGCGCTGATCCGCAGGTCTGCCCAACATGGGGACTCGGCAACGGTGACGCATGAGATTTGGTGTGATGAATGTGAACAGGATGTGAAAAATTGGGACGGAGAAAGCTTCTTGATCCCTCAGTCCTAGCTTGCCGACTTCGAGTGAGGAAGGGTAATGCCCAACCGTTGTTGGAGCGCTTCGACGACTTCCTCAGCTGACTTTGCACCGAAGTTCTTAATCTCCAGTAAGTCTTCTTGGCTGTAGTCAAGTAAATCAGCAACCGAGTTGATCTGAGCCCGCTTGAGACAGTTGTAAGCTCGAACTGAAAGCTGCAACTCTTCGATCGGAATTTGGCTTTCAGGATGGTCGTCTGAAGCCGAGTCATCATCTGATGGCTCAAAGGTAATATCCTTAAGAGGATTAAATAGGTCGACCAGAATATTAGCGGCTTGACTTAGCGCTTCTTGCGGAGTCATGCTGCCATTTGTCCAGATTTCCATGATCAAGCGGTCTTTTTCAAGCGTTCCGCCGATCCGACCATCTTCAACACTGTAGTTTACTTTCCGCACTGGCATAAATACAGAGTCGATTTGCAGAAAGTCCATCGCCGTTTCATCGCGAATTTTCTCGACGCCGCGATAGCCTTTTCCTTTCTCAATCCGAAACTCCATTTCCAGGGTTGCCCCAGCGGAAAGAGTGGCGATGTATTGATCAGGATCAACAATCTCAATTTCCGAGGGCACATCGAACTGCTCGGCGGTCACTGTCGCCGGACCCTGCACCAATAAGCGACCAATATGAGGCTGGGAAGAAAAGGTTTTAAACACCAACTTCTTCATGTTCAGCATGATGTCTAACACATCTTCTCGAACGCCTGGAACGGTCGCAAATTCGTGAGTGACGCCTGCAATTCTAATGGCGGTCACCGAAGCGCCTTCTAAATTAGAAAGCAGCACTCGACGCAGCGCATTACCAACGGTCATTCCTTGACCCCGATCGAGGGGTTCTAACACAAATCGGCTATATTGGCTCTGGTCGTTCTCTGAACTAGACTCTACACATTCAACCTGAAACTGTGCCACGGAGTAACCTCCCTTTTCCTTCGTTGCGAGGGTCAACGCCCTCTGTTATGACTCCGAAACTGAGTTTCGCTGCTCAATATCAGCAAAATAAAACAAACACGGTCAGCCCTTTTGCAACGGGCGATCCTTAGACTCGACGACGTTTGGGCGGACGGCAACCGTTATGCGGAATGGGGGTAACATCGCGAATCAGAGTGATTTCTAGCCCAGATCCCTGCAATGCCCGGATCGCAGTTTCTCGTCCTGCACCAGGTCCGCTCACCATGACTTCAAGTTGGCGCATTCCCTGATCCATCGCTCGACGAGCGGCAGCTTCAGCGGCGGTTTGAGCCGCGAATGGCGTCCCTTTTTTCGCTCCTTTGAAACCACTTGACCCAGCGGATGCCCAAGAGATCACTTCTCCTTGAACATCCGAAATGGTCACGATCGTATTGTTGAAGGTGGACTGAATATGCGCTACACCGCTCGGCACATTTTTCTTTGCCTTACGCGGTCCCGTTTTCCGTGCTGGTTGTCTTGCCATGTCAAATTCTCAAGTACGTCGATCGAGGAAAATGTTGAATTGTTTCTCTATAAACTCAGGGAAAGCTGCCACAAGCCAGACTCATAAAAGGCGTCCTGTGGCAGCCATCCGTTATTTCTTACCTGGTGCTTTCTTCTTACCGGCAACGGTGCGACGACCGCCGCGACGAGTCCGGGCATTTGTCCGGGTTCTTTGACCTCGTACTGGTAAACCCATTCGATGACGACGACCGCGATAGCATCCAATGTCCATCAATCGCTTGACGTTCAACGATTCAAATCGTCGCAAATCCCCTTCAATCTGATAGCCGCCTTCAACCGCTTCCCGAAGCGCCGCAACGTCAGCATCACTCAGATCCTTCACGCGAGTATCTGGGTTAACGCCTGTTTTTGCGATTACTTCGTGGGCGCGTGTAAGTCCAATTCCAAAAATATATGTCAGACCAATTTCAACCCGCTTATCGCGAGGCAGGTCTACCCCGGCAATCCGTGCCACGCTCGTATCTCCCTAACGTGTGATGACTTAAATCGTGTGAACAACACTTAAAATTGTGTGAACAACACTCTGTGAACAACTCGAAGCGCCTGCTGCAAGAGCAACTCCTTCTTGCAACAGGCGACTAATCTTTGACTGCCTAACCTTGACGCTGTTTGTGCTTAGGATTAGAGCAAATCACCATGACGCGACCGCGACGACGAATGACGCGGCATTTTTCACAAATTGGTTTGACTGATGCTCGAACTTTCATGCCTAATTCCGGCAACACTACAAACACAGCATCCTAACAATTTTTTATAGCATTTGTCAAAGATATCTTGCTATCTAGCATATTTTGTGATGATGGAGCGTTTATCTGCCTTTATTCTTGAGGCGATAAGTAATTCTACCTTTTGTGAGGTCGTAGGGCGTCAGTTCGACTTTGACGCGATCACCAGGAAGAATCTTGATGTAGTTACGACGAATTTTACCTGAGATGTGAGCAAGGACATTGAATCCATTGTCCAAATCAACGCGGAACATCGCGTTGGGCAAGGAATCAACAACCGTACCTTCCATCTCAATTAAATCTTGTTTAGACAAACGGAAATTCCTCCAAAGACAGTTGGGGTCAAATCATACCCTATTTGAGTGTAGATCATTAAATTGATTTTCAGCAGTGATTCAACATTCGGGATGTCCGTACTCAAAAATGATGCGATGCTCAATCAAAAACTGGCTAAGAATGTTGCTTCCTAGCCAGTTTGATTTCTATTTCAACTCTAAGCGAGACTTTAAGCGAGATTGTTCAGTGCCGAGGAAACAGCCTCCATCGACTGATTACCGTCGACTGTCACGAGCTTTTCACGAGACTCGTAATAGCTGATTAGAGGAGCCGTTTGATCGCGATAGACCTCCAGACGCCGCCGAATCACCTCTTCGTTATCGTCCTTGCGACCACGGCTGAGCAACCGAGCTACCAGCGTCTCATCCGGAACGTCGAGATTGATCACGCGATCGTAGTCATGACTGAGCTTACTCAGAATAAAGTCTAGGATCTGAGCTTGAATGACATTTCGAGGAAAACCATCGAGAATCCAACCAGACTGAGTATCGGGCTTATCTAGCCGCTCTTGAATCAGGTCAACAACTAGTTGGTCAGGCACAAGTTCACCCCGTTCCATATAGCGTTGAGCCTTCATGCCTAGCGGCGTTTGGCCCGTCACCGCCTCCCGCAAAATTTCTCCGGTCGAGATGTGCGGAATCAAATGAGAGTCTGCCAAGACTTTCGATTGTGTGCCTTTTCCGGCTCCCGGTGGTCCTAGAAAAATCAGTCGCGCCACTATTGTTTCACCATTCCTTCATATCGCTGAGAAATCACATAGGTTTGAATCTGTTTCGCCGTATCGATCGCCACCCCTACCAAGATCAACAGTGAGGTTGCTCCAAAGCCCTGAAATGTAGGGACTTTCGTTGCAGTTTCAATCACCGTTGGAACGATCGCGACGACCCCTAAGAAGATAGCACCCAAGAAGGTCAAACGGTTTAAAACACGCTCAATATATTCTGTTGTCGCCTTTCCAGGACGAATCCCCGGAATGCTTGACCCCATTTTCTTTAAGTTCTTCGACATGTCCTCTGGTTGAACGACCAGCGACGCATAGAAATAACTGAAGAACAAGATCATTACAAGATACAGAATGTTGTAGAACCAAGATGTTGGGCTGAAGAAATTAGCAAACTGGGCAACCGTGACGTTATTTCTAAATGAGTTGGCGATCAACGCAGGTAGCGTCAGAACGGTAGAGGCAAAAATAATTGGCATCACGCCGCCTTGGTTGAGGCGCAATGGTAAATAGCTGCTTCTTTCCATATATTGGCGACGCCCAACCTGACGACGAGCCGAGATAATCGGAATCCGGCGAGTGCCTTCTTGAACAAAAACGATGCCAACAACCATTGCCAGGAAGACGAGCAACAGAACGACGATACCCCCAACAATGGTGCGATCGCCCGTCTGCGCCAAGTCGAAGGTCCTTCCTAGCGACTGCGGCAACGACGAGACAATGTTTAAGAAAATCAGCAGTGACGCCCCGTTGCCAATCCCGCGTTCTGTAATCAGTTCGCCAATCCACATGACAAACATGGAGCCAGCGGAAAGTGCCAGAACCGTTTCAACAACGAAAGCAGGTCCCCACTGTTCTGCAAATGGCTTGAGCAAGCCGACGGTCAGCAGCGTGCTTTGAATAACAGCCCAAGCGGCGGCGACATAACGTGTAATTTGGGAAATCTTGCGGCGTCCGGCCTCACCTTCATTCTTCTGCAAGTCCTCGAGAGCAGGAATGGCAGCCGTGAGCAATTGTAGAATAATCGATGCGTTAATAAACGGCAGAATACCGAGGGCAAAAATACCGAGGGTTTTCAGACCGCCGCCTGCAAACAAGTCCAAGAAGCCCAAAGCGCTATTACTGGCAATGCTGGCAGAAAATGCCGCGCGATCGATGCCCGGAATCGGAATGAAGATTCCTAAACGAACCAGGATGAGTGCCCCGATCGTCAACAGGAGACGACCTCTTAGCCCAGAGGCTTGTGCCATTTGAGCAAAGGTTTCCTGTGCACTGGGCGTTTTATCTCGACTAACGACCATGAAGGGTGTACCTCTTACATTAATTTGAATGTTCTTAATGACAGTACGATTAACAGAATTGCAGATGAAATAATCTTAGAACGGCAAAACGTCCCTCAACCAGAACGGCACAGAAGGACGACTTCACCACGCACATTTTAAGGGGTGTCTTAGAGTTAGGTGAAATTATGCTCCAGTCACAACTTCACAGCTTCCGCCTGCTGCTTCAATTTTAGCGCGAGCACCAGATGTAAATGCTGCCGCTCTCACCTTCAGCGCTACAGACAGATCGCCGTTCCCCAAAACTTTAAGCGGAGCGCGATCGCTCGTCAAAATTCCCGCTTCAAGCAATGATTCTAGGGTGACTTCAGCATTAGCAGGTAACTCAGCCAAATCTTCAACATTGACGATCGAGTACACCTTCGGGTTAACGACGGTGAAATACTTCATCTTGGGCAAACGACGATAGAGCGGCGTTTGTCCACCTTCAAATCCAGGGCGAGTCGGGCGACCAGAACGGGATTTCTGACCTCTCATACCAAAACCGCAGCTTGCCCCTTGTCCTGCTGCGATTCCTCGACCGACCCGACGACCGCGCTTTGTTGACCCCTCTTGGGGTTGAGCATCTTCTATTCTCATGATGTTCGCTTCGGGTAAGTGTTTATAAACGGATGGGTTAACGCCTTTGCTGATGCGCTCTAGCCATAGAGATTCTCAACCGGAATGCCGCGCTCTTCAGCCACATCCTGGAGGGTACGCAGATTATCCAACGCCGTGACCGTTGCACGAGCGTTGTTGAGCGGATTATCAGAACCGAGTTGTTTTGCGAGAATGTTCTTTACACCAGCCAACTCAAGCACTGTGCGTACCGCACCCCCAGCAATTACCCCTGTACCTGGAGCCGCTGGGCGCATCATCACTTTCGCACCGCCGCCTGCACCAGTCGCAGGGTGAGGAATCGAATTGGCTCTGGTGAGCGGCACTTCAACCAAGTGCTTCTTGCCGTCAGCCACGCCTTTCTTCACTGCGCCGATCACGTCTGCCGCTTTGCCAACGCCAACGCCGACTTGACCGCGCTCGTTTCCGACCACGACGATCGCACGGAAGCTGAGCTTTTTACCACCCTTGACCACTTTAGTCACCCGACGGATCTGCACAACGCGCTCTTGCCAGTCGCTTTCCTTTTCACGGGTGCGCTTTTCTTTTCTAGCCTTTGCCATGATTCAAGTTCTCCTAGAAATTTAAGCCCGCTTCACGAGCGGCGTCTGCTAACGCTTTCACACGACCGTGATACAGGTTTCCGCCCCGATCAAACACGACTTGATCAATCCCCTTTGCCTTCGCTCGCTCAGCAATTAGTTTGCCTACTGCTACTGAAGCATCGCAGTTTGAACCCGATTCCAGCTTCTCCTTAAGGTCTTTATCGACTGTAGAAGCAGAAACCAATGTACTTTGAGCTACATCGTCAATCACCTGCACATAAATGTGCTGATTAGACCGAAATACAGCCATCCGGGGACGCTCCGGTGTGCCAGAGAGGGAACGGCGAATGCGGCTGTGACGACGACGAACAGAATCTCGACGACTTAATTTCATAGTTTACTTCTTCCCTTTACCACTAGCCTTACCAACCTTGCGTCTGACCGCTTCACCCGCATAGCGAATGCCTTTGCCTTTATACGGTTCAGGCGGACGAACGGCACGAATCTTAGCGGCAGTGTTACCAACAATTTCCTTGTCGATTCCGGTCACCGTGACGTTGACGTTGTTTTCAACTACAAATTGAATGCCGTCTGGTGGCTCGATCAACACAGGATGGCTGTACCCCATATTGAGATTCAAGTTTTTTCCTTGAACGGCCGCACGATAGCCAACCCCTTGAATTTCAAGCTTGCGCTGAAAGCCTTGAGATACGCCATCTACCATATTGGCAACTAAGGTGCGACACAATCCGTGACGCTGACGAGCGGCGCGAGATTCATCACGGCGAGTCACCGTAACCGTTTCTCCTTCCATCGCAACAATGGCTTCAGGAGGCAAAACCCGTGAGAGTTCACCTTTCGGTCCTTTGACCGTAACGTGTTGCCCGTCGATCGTGACCGTTACTTTGGCGGGAATGGGGATAGGACGTTTTCCAATCCGAGACATAGCTGATTCCTCTTTTGACTGTTTCTGCTGACTTCTTTTATGGTTGCTCTAGTAAACTGCGACAACAACCTGCTTTACCAGACATAGCAGAGGACTTCGCCACCCACACCCGACCGTCGAGCGTCGCGATCAGTCATCACGCCGCTTGACGTAGAGACGATCGCAATGCCAATGCCGCCTAACACGCGCGGCAAATCCTTGGTGTTGGAGTACACTCGCAGTCCTGGAGTGGAAACACGCTTCAAGGCAGTGATGATCGGCTTGCGGGTTTTGCCTTTGTACTTGAGGGTGAGGACGATGTTGCGCTTGACGCCTTCGCCAACTTCCTCAACGTCGCCAATAAATCCTTCTGCTTTTAGCACTTGGGCAATGCTGCGAGTCATGCGAGTTGCCGGAATCTCCGTCGTTTGATGCCGCGCCAAGCTCGCGTTGCGGATGCGCGTCAGCATGTCTGAAATTGTGTCGTTAACTGCCATAGTTTCCTCTGTGATGCTGCATCAGTTGTCCCGGAAAGGCATACCCAATTCCTTGAGCAGGGCACGACCTTCTTCGTCAGTATTTGCAGTGGTGATGATTGAAATGTCCATGCCGCGAATCTGATCAATACTGTCGTATTCGATTTCTGGGAAAATCAACTGTTCTCTCAGACCGAGCGTATAGTTTCCTCGACCGTCAAAACTTTTCGGACTGATGCCGCGAAAGTCGCGAATGCGAGGTAAGGCAAGATTCACCAGGCGATCCATAAAGGCATACATACGATCGCTTCTCAATGTCACCATGACTCCGACGGGCATTCCCTCGCGGAGTTTAAACGCAGCGATCGCTTTTTTGGCTCTGGTTACGACTGGCTTTTGCCCTGTAATGGTTGCAATTTCTGCTACCGAAGCTTCTAGCGCCTTGGCATTTTGGGAGGCTTCTCCCAAACCCCGGTTCACCGTGATTTTCACGAGCTTCGGAACCTGATGGATGTTCGCATAATTGAACTGTTCCATCATCGTTGGAACGACCTTATCTTGGTAGATCGCTTTTAGTCCTGTCGCCATACTGATTTAATCCTTTCCCTGGGCTTGGTCAGGGAGCTATAGAGAGTATCGGGGCTGAAGTTAGTCAATGATCTCGCCGGTTTTCTTCAGCATTCGCACCTTACGGCCGTCTTCAGTAAAGGTGTAGCAGACGCGACTTCTGACCTTTTGCTTCTCGGAATACAGCATCACATTGGAACTATGAATCGGAAACTCTAGGGTCTCAATCCGCCCGGATTCACCTTCGCCTTGAGGCTTAATGTGCTTTGTTTTGACGTTTACCCCTTTGATCAGCACTTTGCTGGTTTTGGGAAACACTTCTTCGATCGCACCGACTTTGCCTTTATCGTTACCTGCAATCACTTGCACCGTGTCGCCCTTTTTCACATGCATTCTGTGACGGGTGACGGTCTTCTTTTTCGTCGCCATTACAGCACCTCCGGAGCCAAGGAAACGATTTTGGTGTAGTTCTTATCGCGCAATTCACGCGCAACCGGACCAAAGACACGGGTGCCTCTGGGGTTGCCGTCTTGGTTGATAATCACGGCAGCATTGTCATCAAACCGAATGCTCATGCCGCTGTCGCGACGAATGGTTTTTTTCGTTCGCACGACCACGGCTTTGACCACATCCGATTTTTTGACGGCCATATTGGGTAGGGCATCTTTGACAACGGCGACGATGACATCTCCCACGGCAGCGTAACGGCGATTACCGCCGCCCACCACGCGGATACACATCAGTTTGCGTGCGCCACTGTTGTCTGCCACATTTAAGTAACTTTCTTGTTGAATCATGTCCGCCTCCGGCGACCTTAGATCTTGGAACTGCTTAGAATTTCGGCAACAGCCCAGCGCTTAGTACGGCTCAGAGGGCGAGTTTCCAGAATACGGACGCGATCGCCCATTTTGCATTTGTTTTCTTCGTCGTGCACTTTATAGCGCTTTGTCCGAACCATGATTTTTCCGTATTTAGGGTGTTGAGCGCGGTTTTCCACGGCAACCACTACGGTTTTATCCATTTTGTCGCTGACAACTAAGCCAACTCTTTCTTTCACTGCCATTGGGTTTCGACTCCGTTTAGCTCTCGCCTTGTTTCAACTGTCGTTCGCGTTCAACTGTCAACAACTGAGCTAAGCGGTGCTTGGCGTGTTTGAACAGGTGCGGCTTTTCGAGCTGACGAGTCCCTTTCTGCATCCGCAGCTCAAATAGCTCTCGCTTCGAGGCCAAAATTTGCTCAGAAAGTTCTTCGTCGTTTAGTTTTCTTGCATCTTCAACGTTGGGAAGAGACATAAGTTAGGACTCCTCCGTGGCTTCAATTTGTTGACGAACAATAAATTTAGTTTTGATCGGCATTTTGAACGAGGCAAGGCGCATCGCTTCCCGAGCGGTTGCTTCGGGCACGCCTGCAATTTCAAATAAGATCCGACCGGGCTTGACGACGGCAACCCAGAACTCGGGCGCACCTTTACCAGAACCCATCCGGGTTTCAGCAGGGCGTGCGGTTACAGGTTTGTCGGGAAAGACGCGAATCCAGATTTTTCCGCCGCGACGGATGTAACGAGTCATCGCACGACGACCCGCTTCAATCTGACGAGCGGTAATCCAGGATGGCTCTAGCGCCTGCAATCCGAAATCTCCAAAGTTCAGATCACTGCCGCGTGTTGCCAATCCTGCCATCCGACCGCGCTGTTGTTTGCGGAATTTTGTTCTTCTTGGGCTTAACATGACTCGATACCAATGAATAAGAGTCAGGAGGCGAGATGCAGAATAGAAGGTCGAAAGAATTTATCTCTCATCCCTCATCCTTCATCCCTCATCCCTCGTTTGATCGGTCTTCAAATTGCTGACGACGACGCTGTTGGCGACGACGCGGCTGTTGGTTGGTCGGCGCTTCTTCAACTCGCTCTTGTCCAGGAATAATTTCACCCTTAAAGACCCACACCTTAATGCCAAGCGTGCCATAGATTGTGGCGGCAGTGCAGTACGCGTAATCGATATCAGCCCGCAGGGTGTGTAGCGGAACGCGGCCCTCACGAGTCCATTCAGGACGCGCAATCTCAGCCCCATTCAAACGACCACTAACCTGAATCTTGATCCCTTCAATGCCAGCCCGCTGAGCGCGTTGAATCGCTTGGCGAACCACACGTCGAAAGGAAACCCGCCGCTCTAGCTGCTCAGCAATGTACTCCCCGATTAGGGCAGCATCAGCATCAACGCGAGCGACTTCAACGACGTTGATTCGGATGGCGCGATCGCTGTCGCCTAATGCGTTTTGCAAGTTGGTGCGCAACACTTCAATCCCAGCACCGCCACGACCGACAACAACGCCAGGACGCGAGGTGCGAATTTCGAGATCGATTTGATCGGCTTTACGCTCAACCCGAATCTCAGAGATTCCCGGCTTCTTCAAGTTGTCAAGATTTTTCGGATTCTTGGTGAAGAACTCGCGAATCTTGTAATCCTCTTGCAATAGATCAGGGTAGCGCTCTGCATCCGCGAACCAACGGGACTGGTGATCTTTAATGATCCCAAGCCGAAAACCATTTGGATGAATCTTTTGTCCCACAAATATGTCCTCAGAAACGCAGTAAAGAACGGTTATGAATCGGAAGCACCAGGCATCACTGCCACTGTGATGTGACAAGTCGGCTTGCGAATTTGGTAGGCGCGTCCTTGCGCTCTCGGTCGAAATCGCTTGAGGACAGGTCCTTGATCAGCAAAGGCTTGGCTGACGATCAGATCGGCACGGTTGTAGCCTTCATTGTGTTCAGCGTTTGCTGCCGCCGATCGCAGCACCTTGAGAACCGGCTCGCAGGCGCGATAAGGCATAAATTCGAGAATGATTAGCGCTTCACGGTACGATAGCCCTCGAATTTGATCGAGTACCCGCCGCACCTTGAACGGTGACATGCGGATGTATCGTGCGATCGCTTTTACTTCTCCTGCTGTTTGAGTTGCCATAATTTATCTCCTATCGACGCGCCTTGCGATCGCCGCCTGCATGACCCCGGAATGTCCGAGTCGGCGCGAATTCACCTAATTTGTGCCCAACCATCTGTTCGGATACAAATACCGGAACATGCTGACGACCGTTGTGGACCGCGATCGTCAATCCAATCATCTGAGGCAGAATTGTTGAAGCACGAGACCAAGTTTTGATCACCTGGTTATCGCCCTTTGCTCTGGCTGCCTCAACCTTTTTCATCAAGTGGTCTGCAACGAACGGACCCTTCTTTAGTGAACGTGCCATATTTACAGTCTCCCTAAATTACGATTCCCGTCCGCCACGTCCACGCTTCGAGGTCTTCCGACGACGACGCACAATCAGCGCACTACTAAGCTTTTTCTTGTTGCGAGTCTTCGCACCCAAGGTCGGTTTACCCCAAGGAGTTACAGGACCCGGACGACCGATTGGAGCGCGTCCCTCACCACCACCATGTGGGTGATCCACAGGGTTCATCACACTTCCGCGAACTTGAGGACGGCGACCTCTATGACGAGTTCGACCCGCTTTACCCAAGCTAATGTTGCGATGTTCTGAATTTCCGACTTGTCCGATCGTGGCGTAACACTCTTTACGCACCATCCGAACTTCAGTTGAAGGTAGTTTCAGCGTCACATAGTCGCCTTCTTTCGCCGCCACTTGAGCCTGTGCCCCAGCCGCGCGCACCATCTGAGCGCCTTTGCCGGGCTGAAGCTCGACATTATGAACGATTGTGCCGAGAGGAATCTTTTCCAACGGTAGCGCGTTACCCACTTCGATGGGCGCATCCGCACCCGCCTGAATCGTTGTACCCACCTTCAATCCGGCGGGATGAATGATATAGCGCTTCTCACCATCTTGGTAAAACAGCAGCGCGAGACGAGCGTTACGGTTGGGATCATACTCAACAGCAGCAACCTTTGCGGGCATATTGCGCTTGTCTCGCTTGAAATCAATGATGCGATAAAGCTGTTTGTGTCCGCCCCCATGATGGCGACAGGTGATAACACCGCGATTGTTACGCCCTTTATGTCTATGTTTAGAGATGGTCAAAGACTTTTCAGGGGTTGACTTTGTAATTTCCGCAAAGTCAGAAACGCTGCGCTCTCGTGTGCCAGCGGTGTAGGGTCGATAACTTCGGATACCCATAACTGGTTACTCTCTGAGAATTTATACTTCGGGGAATAGTGTAATTGAGTTGCCTTCGGCAAGCGTGACGATCGCTTTCTTGTACTGAGGCTTAAACCCTTGGTACTTACCGACTCTACGCTTTTTGCGAGGAGGAAGCATCGTACTTACGCCCGTCACTTTCACATCAAATAGATATTCGACTGCCGCTTTGATTTCAGGCTTTTTCGCTTTAGGAGGAACTTCAAACGTGTATTGGTTGAGTTCCAGCAAGCGGGTGGCCTTCTCCGTAATAATGGGGCGACGAATAATATCCGCTAGGTTGCGGGGGTCGAGTTCAGTCACCATAAACCTCCTGAATTTTCGCGATCGCAGACGCTGTTGCCACAATATGATCTGCGTGGAGCAAATCAAAAATGTTGAGGTTGTCTGCTGAAATTAGTCTGAGATTGGCGACGTTTCGAGCCGAGAGATACACATTCTCGTTGCGCTCTGCGACAATCATTAGCACTTTCGATTCTGGCTCAATGCCCCAGCGAGACAATGCTCCAACCAGTTCTTTTGTTTTGGGACGCGCTAGGTTGGAGGCGAAATCCTCTACCACAATCAACTGCTCGACTCGGCTCTGAAAGGCAGTTCTCAACGCCAGTCTCCGCTCTTTGCGGTTCATCTTCAGCGAGTAGTCTCTGGGTTTTGGTCCAAAGATAACGCCGCCGCCCCGCCATAGCGGAGAACGATTCGATCCAGCACGAGCGCGACCTGTCCCCTTCTGACGCCAAGGCTTCCGTCCGCCTCCGCGCACTTCAGCGCGAGTCTTGGTCGAAACGGTTCCTTGACGAGCATTAGCTAACTGACGAACCAAGGCGCGATGAACCACACTTTTCGCGGTTTCTTCTCTCGCCACTTTGAGTTCAAACGACGCCGTACCGTTCTCGGCTCCCTGCCAATCTTTGACTACACAATCCACCATGTCTCTCTCCTTAGCCCTTCTTGCCACGAATGTTTGCAGGCATAATTTGCACTAAAGCACCGGGCTTACCAGGAACTGCCCCTTTAATTAGGATGAGGTTGCGCTCAGCATCAATACGGACGACGGTCAATTTCCGAATCGTGGTGCGGGTTCCACCGAGGCGACCTGCCATCCGCTTACCGGGGTAGACCCGTCCGGGGGTCGTTCCAGCTCCAGTAGAACCGGGGGCGCGGTGGTTTTTAGAACCGTGGGCCATCGGACCGCGTTTGAAGTTATGGCGCTTTTGGTAGCCTGCAAAGCCGCGACCGATACTCGTACCGACGACATCAACTAATTGACCTGCTTCAAACAAGTCAGCTTTGAGGTGCTGACCAGGTTCGTACTGGCTGGCATCCTCAACGCGGCACTCAATCAGGTGACGCACAGGATCGGTGTTGGTCTTGGCCAAGTGTCCCAGCAACGGCTTGTTAAGAACTTTTGTTCTCGCTTCACCAAACCCAATTTGAATGGCGGAGTAGCCGTCTGTTGATTTGGTTTTGACTTGGGTAATCGGGCATGGACCAGCTTGAATGACGGTGACAGGAATAGATTTTCCTGTTGGGTCAAACACTTGAGTCATGCCAAGTTTTGTTCCGAGAATACCGACTGTCACGGTAACGGGTCTCCTTTTTCTTACATGTAAACATGTCAAACTTGCGATTTTGGATATCGCAGATTTGAGTCACTCCAATGGACTCTACGGTCTAGAGACCGAAAGAATCTTGCCTCTAGGAGATCAAGAGGTAGCGGATTCCGCTTTTTTGAGTTGAACTTCAGGCAACCGACTCAAAGCTGTTTTGGAGCTAGACTCTAGGATGCTTTCACCAGCGATGGACTTGGCTAGCGCACTAGTCAGTATCCAACGGTTGCTGGGATCAAACGCGAAGCTAAATGGAAACCTTGACGGAATTCTCAGCTTTCTCGCCTGAAGATGCGATCGCTCTAAAAATTTCCTGATTAAACAGCGTTTCAAAGCACCGCTCAGATTCTCTCTGCAAAAAGCCAATCTGATAAACTTTGTCAGGAAATCGTATAACTGAAATTTTAGCGACAATTAAACACTATAGATTAATAAAGTCAGTATTGTCTACACATTTTCAAGTTTTTTAGGTGGGACGGTAAATAGATTTGAGGGCGACTACTTCCGCTCTGAAGATCGAGGAGAACAGATGAATTACGCGGCTGTGATAAAGCGTGAGGTCGTTTTGACCGCTACCAGCGAAAATAACGTGCGATCGTAGTCTACGCTCTCCTGCTCGCAAAGTTTAACTACCGATACAATCTGCCCAACCAATTCGTCTTAGGCGAAGTTCACTAGCGATTAATGTTGTCGATCGCGTCAACAAAGCTGAGCAGACGATGCGCCATTTCTAATTTGCTGCACGACGGGATTTCAACATGGCGACCTGTGCAATCGATGAAAACAGCGTGATTGGTATCGCTGCCAAACCCGCTATTAAGTTGATCGATCGGATTGGCGGCGATCGCATCTAGTCCTTTTCGCTCTAGCTTCGCGATCGCAGGGGTGACAAAATCTCCGGTTTGGGCGGCAAATCCGATTAATCGCTGATCAGGACGTTTTAGGGTGGCTAACTCCGCCACAATGTCGGGAATCGGTTCGAGCGGTAGAGCAGTGGGCAAATCTTTTTTGGGTAGTTTTTCTGTGCTGTAGAGGGTGGGTTGTACATCTCCAACCGCCGCAGACATAACAATCCAATCGGCGTCTAGTAAGTGTTTTTTCATCACGTGCCTCATGTCGGCAGAACTAGTGACCGGAACAAGACGAATCGATTTGAGGGGAGCCAGCAAGTGCGCGTCGATTGGGGCATGAACTAGGGTGACGTGTGCGCCGCGATGTAGGGCTGCTTGCGCAATCGCAATTCCCATCTTTCCAGTCGAGGGATTGCCAATGAAGCGCACTGGATCAAAATGCTCGCGGGTTCCACCTGCGCTAATGAGAATGTGTTTGCCACTGAGGTCGCGAGTTCCTCCGGTGTAGAGCAGCGATTGAATATGAGGCAAGAGTTCTTCGGGTTCTGCTATGCGTCCTGTACCGACGCGATCGCACGCTAAAATTCCGGCTCCTGGATTCGCAGCATGATAGCGCGAGTCAAGTAAAAGCTGATTCCAATTGCGTTGAACACTCTGTTGCTCCCACATGTCTGTATTCATTGCCGGAGCTAATAACACTGGGCAGGTGGATGCTAATACCGTATTGGTTAGTAGATTATCCGCCATACCGTAACTCAGTTTGGCGAGAGTATTCGCGGTTAACGGTGCAATAACAAAGAGTTCTGCCCATTCACCAAGCTCGATGTGGAGGGGGCGATGATGAGCCGGACTCCAAAAATCATCGTCGGTGTATGCAGCATGACGACTGAGGGTAGCGAACGTTAGGGGTGTGATAAAGAATTGGGCAGACTTTGTGAGCACGACCCGTACCTCTGCCCCAGATTTTGCCAGCGCTGAGACAAGATGACAGACTTTGTAAGCAGCAATGCCGCCGCCAATGCCAAAGAGAATTCGTTTACCCTGCATGACTTGAAGCGCAATTAATAGATTGAGGTGCGATTAAAATGAAAAACCGCCCGAATAGCGAGCGGCGTCGGCTTAAATTTGTACTTCAACATTAGGCGGTCATGCTTCATCGTAGGCTTCTAAGTCTAGAAGATAGAGGTAAGGTTCGACCAGTTCAGGGCGCTGGAATGCGATCGCTCTGAGCAAATGCCAATCGTTTAAGCCATCGAAGACACTGCTGTAGTCATCTTGCTCTAACCGAATTGCCAACGTTTGAATGTCTAACTCTGTGAGCTTGGCCACATCGAGTTCTGTATATTTGAATGTCTGCACGGCTTTCACCTCCCTCTAAATCCATCCGTTGCTGTATTGACTACTGTACTGAACTAATGAAACAGATGGCTGACCCCTAACTAAAGTTTACTTCAGCTTCCTCCGTTGGAACCTAGAGTAAAGGTTTCGTTAATCTCGGTTCGCAATCCTTCAAACTTAGAGCAAAATCTTTTCAACGAATTGCTGCGCTTCATTCAGGACTAGGGGAGAAACTTCGTGCCCCATATCAAATTCTTTGTAGTCTACCTTTGCCCCGATCGCGTTTAGCTGTTGTTTTGCAAGCTGGGCGGCAGATAGTGGCACAACGGAGTCTTGACGACCATGCACCAGCAAAATAGGTGGGTAGCTGGACTGGGGAGAAATTGCGCTGTGCAGATAACCGCTCATCACCATCAGTCCGGCTAATGGAAGCTGGGTTCCAATGTCAAGCGTCATCGCGCCACCTTGGGAGAAGCCACCCAAAATGGTTCGCGACAAAGGAACTCCGGTGCTGGCTTCTAAAGATTTAAGCCAATCAATTAGGAGTTGACGGCTCTTCTTCAAATCGGGTTGCTGGCTCATGTCGCTCCGAAAGTTCACGATGTTCGAGAGGTCGTACCACATTCTTCCAGTGGTGCTGTAGGGATGCGAGAAAGGTGCGTCAGGCACCATGAATTGAATGTTGGGTAGTTTTAGTAAGGAACACAAGAAGGCGACATCTTGAGCACTTGCGCCCCAACCGTGGAGGATGACAATTAAGCCTGTAGGCGACTGACCAGATTGGGGTGGAATGGTGATAGCTTGCAAAGACACTGATTTAGCGGGTAACTCTGTGTCTTCGATCATAGAGGGGATGGTGGGAGTTCGGCAGAGAAGATAAATGAGGGGGATGATTTCTCTAAATCGTTCTTGTTTGAACCTCAAACGATCGCGCTTGAACCTCAAACATTCACGCTTGATGCTCACACCATCAGCGACGAAGCTCAAACTTTCACGCTTGATGTTCAAACATTCACGCTCGAAGCTCAAACTATCAACGACGAAGCTCTGAGTATCAGTGATGAACTTCAAACATTCACGCTTGATGCTCACACCATCAGCGACGAAGCTCAAACATTCACGCTTGATGTTCAGACATTCACGCTCGAAGCTCAGACCATCAACGATGAAGCTCAAACATTCACGCTTGATGCTTTGTACTATCAACGATGAACCTTTAAGCATCCACGATGAAGCTCAAAGGCTTACGCTAGAACTTCAGACTACTCTTCTATATCGTTTTTGCTCCTCGCGTCTTTCTAATCTCCTCGACCTCTTCGACATTGCCATCATCCATTATCCTGAAAAACAGACTTAACTGACAGGATTGAACTCGCGGCACATTTAGCTCTACTGAGCGTTTCAAATAAAACTGGCTGATTGACTTCAAAATTGCAGCGATCGCATCTCAACGCTCTTTGATTTGCTGCAAAATCTGATCCAACGTCAGATCTTTGAAAAGCTCCTTGCGTTCTTCTGTGTAGTTTCCATATCCAGATGAAAACTGATTCAGAAACCGAAGCGTATTGGCAGTCCCAATTTCTCTAGAGAGGATTGCGATCGCTTCTTGAGTAATTTCATTAAGAGATTTTGGTTGGACACTCATTCTGTTATCTCCGTAATCAGTTCCAAAGGTGACACAACTTTCGTCGATTCGGTGTCTGCTTCCTTTGCTCGTCTCAAGAAGCGGTCGTCACACGTACAAAAATAATCTGCCTTTGCTTCTATTGAAGAGGCTAAGTGCAGCGCATCCAACGGTTTAATTCCCAAATCCACAAATCTTTGCGCTCGTTCCTCAACCAACGCACTACTTGAGACAAATAAATTCGCTTTGAGTAACGTCTCTAGAATATACGTTCTTCTTTGGGAAAGCGGAATCTGCTCTGCTTCAAATACCAACACTGACGACGAAACAAGCTCAAGCTGCCCAGATTCCCAAAGCGTGATGATACTCAGAATTGCCTCTGCCTCAACCGCTACTCGAACTTGTGTCTTTGTATCAAGCGGGCGTTGAAGACTGCACATATCTAGATAGATCCTCATAACCTGAGCCTTAATCTCATCATTCCTTTCTGTTTCACCATCATCCTTTATCCTGAGAGATGCCTACCTACTCAACCGACAGGATTAAACTCATGGCACGTTTAGCTCTACTGAGCGTCTCAAATAAAACTGGGCTGATTGATTTAGCTCGGAGTTTGGTAGAAGAATTTGGGTTTGACCTGATCAGCAGTGGAGGAACTGCACAAGCTTTGAAGGAGGCAGGCTTACCTGTCACTAAGGTTTCAGATTACACAGGGTCGCCGGAGATTTTGGGAGGACGGGTGAAGACCCTCCATCCCCGAATTCATGGTGGAATCTTGGCGCGGCGAGATGAACCGCAGGATATTGCAGATTTAGAAGCTCAGCAGATTCGTCCGATCGATCTCGTTGTAGTGAATCTCTATCCCTTTGAAGCCACGATCGCTAAAACGGGAGTTACGTTACCCGAAGCGATCGAGCAGATCGACATTGGCGGGCCTGCAATGATCCGCGCCTCCGCTAAGAACTTCGCTCATCTCACTATTCTTTGCAGTCCCGATCAATACGGCTCCTATTTAGAAGAGTTGCGTCAGCATGATGGAGTCGCATCCTTGGCCTTCCGGCAAACGTGTGCATTGCAAGCATTCAAACACACCGCAAGCTACGATCGCGCCATCTCTGCTTATCTTGAACATCAAGGAGCACAAGCAGGCGTGCTTCCTGACGCTTTTACCCTCACCGGTCAGCAAGTTCAACCCTTGCGCTACGGAGAAAATCCGCACCAAGAGGCATCTTGGTATCAAATGGGCGCTACTCCGACTGGCTGGGCTGCCGCTACCAAGTTACAAGGCAAAGAACTGAGCTACAACAATTTGGTTGATCTAGAAGCAGCGCGATCAATTATCGCTGAGTTCGCCGATCCAGATAGCGACCCCGCCGTTACTATCATCAAGCACAACAATCCTTGTGGCTCGGCAATGGCAGCAACCTTGCTCGAAGCCTACGAAAAAGCCTTTAATGCAGATTCAATCTCGGCGTTTGGTGGAATTGTGGCGCTGAATCGTCCGATTGATGCCCCCACTGCTACCGCCATGATGAAAACCTTTCTAGAATGCGTTGTCGCCCCGGCCTGCGACCCCGACGCGCAAGAGATTTTGCAGGGAAAGTCAAAAGTTCGGGTGCTGACTCTATCAGATCTGACGACAGGCGCACTCGAACAGATCAAAGCGATCGCAGGTGGCTTTCTGGTTCAAGCCGCCGATGACATCGTTGCAGATGTGACCCAGTGGAACCTCGTTACCGAGAAGAAACCGACGCCCGAACAACTCGCCGAACTACTGTTTGCGTGGAAGATCTGTAAGCATGTGAAATCGAATGCGATCGTTGTGAGCCGCGATCGTACAACGATCGGCGTCGGAGCAGGACAGATGAATCGCGTTGGCTCTGTCAAAATTGCGCTTGAACAGGCCGGTGAACAGGTTCAAGGAGCCATCCTCGCCAGTGATGGATTTTTTCCATTTGATGACTCGGTTCGCACGGCTGCGGCTGCCGGAATTAGTGCGATCGTTCAACCGGGTGGCAGTTTGCGTGATCAAGAGTCCATCGATGCGGCGAACGAACTTGGAATCGTCATGGCATTCACCGGAATTCGCCATTTCTTGCACTAAAACCAAGAGCAAAAATCTAGAGCAGAGGTTCGCAGAGCGCCAGAAACTGAGAGGAGGTACGATATGCTAAGTTTTATTAACCTCCTCGCTTAGACAAAGAACCTCTATGTCTTCTGAGCTACTTCAGTTCCTCAAAGTTTATAGTCAGTTTGTCCATCCCGTTTTGATGTGGGTGCTACTAGCATTAACCATCTACGCTTTGTATTCGGGACTGCAATGGCGTCGTACCCGCACTGCCACTGGAGACCTGAAGAAGAACCTCCTCAAAGAAAAATTTAATGTCAAACATTACCAAATTGGTTCAGTAGTGCTTGCCATTATGGTCATTGGTTCAATCGGCGCAATGGGAGCAACGTACATTAACAGCGGTAAGTTATTCGTCGCTCCACACTTGCTCATTGGACTAGGCATGACTGGAATGATTGCCGTTTCCGCATCGCTCTCGCCCTTTATGCAGAAGGGACAAGACTGGGCGCGGTATAGCCACATTGCAATCAACGTCGCCATCATGGGTTTATTTGGGTACCAAGCAATTACCGGCATCACCATTGTGCAGAACATCATTAAACGCATGGGATCGTAAGATCTACCCACTTCCTCAAGCTACCTGTAGTCGGAATCTGTCTTCAGATCAACAGACGCGATCGCTATAAGTTCGCTATTCTTCCAGCTAAAGGATTACTATGGGGCAAAATTCGTGTTTCCGATTAGCGACGACAATCCAACTCGCATTAAACCCTATGTGACGTATGGGTTGATTGCAGTCAACATCTTAGTTTTTGCATACGAACTCAGCTTAACGCCACCGCAACTCGAAAATTTCTTCTACACGTGGGCCGTCATCCCTCAAGAGCTATCGCGGCACTTTAGCGGTGGAGAACTGGGGTATCAGCCCTTTCCCGAATGGATTACACTATTCACCTCGCAGTTTCTACATGGTGGTTTTCTCCATGTCGCTGGAAACATGCTGTTTCTGTGGATTTTTGGCAACAACGTAGAAGATCGATTAGGGCACGTCAAATTCTTGATTTTCTACTTGACCTGTGGAGCGCTAGCGGCGCTTTCGCAATGGTATTTCTCATCCAACTCGACGATTCCATCGCTGGGTGCGAGTGGCGCGATCGCGGGCGTGATGGGCGCATACATTCTGCGATTTCCAAAAGCTAGTGTTCTAACGCTCATTCCGCTAGGTATTCTCATTCCAGTTCGGTTGCCTGCCTACGCTTACCTTGGCATCTGGTTTCTGCAACAAGCGCTCTATGGCATTGCTAGTCTTGGCGTTCCAGCAAATATTGGAATGGAGCGGGGCGGCGTCGCCTATTGGGCACACGCTGGTGGATTCCTATTTGGAGCGGTTCTTGGCCCTCTGCTAGGACTCTTCTCGGACAGCAGTGAGGCAGAAAAAACCTACTAAATTATCTAAAAAACTGGGATGAAGTATTGCAAGGAGATCCAGGAGAGACTGATAATGAAATTAAGGAAGTCTTATCTAAATTTGCTTTCATTTGGCAGAAACTTCAGGATTCAGCACTCATCCCAGGAGCATTGATACATGGGCGGTTTAATTAATCTCATCAAAAAACTATTTAGCGGCATTTTTTCATTTGTTGGTGGGCTGCTAGGCGGCAAAAAAAACGGCGGTTATTACATGGAGGCAGACGAATCTAAGTTTGCGCCGCTTCCTAGCAAGTCAGACGCAGAAAATTCCGCTAAACCAGAACCCGCTAAAGTCGAGGCTACCTCTAGCGGAGCAAAAGCAGAGCCAGTCAAGGCGGCCAAAGCTTCCGTGGCGGAGTTATCAAATGCAGAACCTGTCAAAGCAGTTAAAAACTCTGTAGGGGATTCAGCAAAAGCGGTTCAAGCTTCACTCAAGTCGGCTACAGGTGCAGATAAGGAGAAAGCAGCACCCGCCAAGGCAGAATCTGCCAAACAAGATGCTGCATCCACCAACGGTTCACAGCCTCCGGCTCCTGCCAATGTTGCTCTCAACATGCCGAAGCCAACAGTTAGCTTTGCAAGCGAGTACCTAGCGCCCAAACCAACCAGCACTCGTCGTCGGCCTGGTGCAAATATGAATTCTTTCCTTGAAATGGCAAAGAATGTAAAGCCTTCAACCTAGTTCTTCTTTGATTGAAGGTAGGTGTGCATTACCAAAAAAGCCTCTCGATCCAAGGATCGAGAGGCTTTTCTAATTTAGTAAAACCTTAGTAAACGCCTTCCCGTCGCTCTTCTGTTTTTTGAATTAGCCAAAGGGCGTGAATAATACCCGGAACCCAGCCTAGAGCAGTTAGAAGAACACTAACAATTAAGCCTGTGCTAATGCCTGTAGTCAGAAACACAGCCAGGGGCGGAAGCAAAATAGCCGATACAAGACGTAAAAATTTCATAGGATTTCTCTAACGCATTCGTTTTATACAACATGCTTCAATTCTCATCAATCTACGATCGCATAGCTTCTCTCTTTAGACAGGATCAAACTTCATTTGCAGGTTTGATCAGGAGTGAAAGCTTCAAGGCTGACTCGCCCGTGAGATAGAGTAGAGGCTGTGCCATTGGCTTTGCCAAGCACCTTAAAACTGAAAGATAGAGATCATGATCAGCCAGTCTCCAATTGTTTCTGCCAAATGGCTCCAAGAAAACTTAGCTCAAGTCGTTGTAATCGACTGTCGCTTTGCTTTGATGGAGCCGACACTCGGAGGGCAACAGTACGAAGCGGAGCATATTCCAGGAGCCTACTATTTAGATCTCGATCAGGATTTATCGAGCGCAGTTCAAAAACATGGCGGACGGCATCCGTTACCAGATCCGAAAAAGCTAAGTGCCAAACTTTCTGCAATGGGCATTACCGACTCTAACTTGGTCGTTGCCTACGATGATTCTCGGTTTGCATTCGCAGCTCGGTTGTGGTGGCTATTGCGATATTTAGGTCATGACCGCGCTGCCGTTTTAGATGGCGGATTCCAAGCTTGGAAAGCAGCAGGAGGCGCAGTCACTCTTGACATTCCACCCCAGACATCAGGAAGATTCATCCCAAGTCCCCGTCCTGACTGGGTTGTAGACATAGAAGCAGTGAAAGCCAAAAAGGACTCCCCTGTTGTTGCATTAGTCGATTCTCGCGAACCAGAACGTTATCGAGGAGAGCGAGAGCCAATCGACCCGATCGCAGGTCACATTCCGGGTGCAGTCAATTATCCTTGGCAAGAGGTAACGACCGAGCAAGGGTATTTGAAGTCAGATGATCAATTGCGCGATCGCTGGTCAGATCTTCAGTCCGCAGAAGAAATTTTAGTCTACTGCGGTTCGGGTGTTTCAGCCTGCGTTAATTTGCTTTCTCTTGCCGCGATCAATCGAGACGGTAAGCTGTACGGCGGGAGCTGGAGTGATTGGTGTTCTTATCAACTGTGACTCTTCTATCAGAAATTATTGAATCAAATTCTGACGGGGATTGAAGGTTTCAAACTGGCGTAATTTTTCGTATAACTCACGCTCTTGCTCGGTTAGTTCTTTCGGAAACGCAATCTGAATTTCAACAATCTGGTCGCCTCGAGTGATTCCATCTTCTGAAGTACTTGCGACTGGGTAGCCTTTATTCGCTAATCGCAGCCGTTGCCCCGATCGTACCCCCGCCGGAATATTCATTTTCACCATGCCATCCAATGTTGGCACCTCGATTGCGCCACCTAGCACCGCTTCACTGGGCGTGATCGGCAGTTGACACACGATGTCGGCATCCTCAACTTTGAAAAAAGAATGGGGAGAAACTTCAATTTTTAGATACAGATCGCCGCCGTTTACCCCCTGTCCTTTCAGCCGAACGCGTTGACCTGACACCATTCCGGACGGCATATTAACTTCTAGCGATCGCCCGTCTTCTAGGCGAATTCGCTCTCGCCCACCTGCGTAGGCTTTTTCTAGGGGAACCGTTAACCTGGCTTCCGCATCCCGACGAGCAGGCGGACGAGGGGTGCTGACGGTATAACTCGTTTTGCTCGTGCCCGGACGAAAAACATCTTCCACTGGCGCGCGGGGCGGTTCACGGCGAGGGGCAGTTCTGGTTGTAGTTGTAGTTGTAGTTCGTGGGGATGCGGTAGAACTGGCAGAAGTCCGGCTTAAAAACTGATCGAAGAAGTCATTGAAGTTGCGAAACGCGCCAAAATCGACCTCTCCCCCTCGTCCGTTCCGTCCATTCTTCTGAAACCCGCGCTGCTGCCAAAAATTTCCATATTGGTCATACTGCGATCGCTTTGCTACATCCGATAGCACGGCATACGCCTCACTGAGGTCTTTAAATTTTTCCTCAGCCGCTTTGTCACCTTGATTGACATCGGGATGATATTGTCTCGCAAGCCGACGGTAGGAGCGCTTGATCTCGTCCATTGACGCATCTCTAGCAACTTCTAAGATTTCATAATAGTTACGGAAATTTTGCATAGAGCGTGGTTAGAAATAGAGCATGAGTGCAGAGCGAAGACTGAAAGAATACCTCACTTCTTCGCTCTGCACTCACTTTTTTTTACAGCCAATCGTCTTCGTCATCCCAGTTATCTTGAGCGTAGTTGGGACGAGCGGGACGTTTTTTAGAGGAATCGCTACGATTGGCTCTGCCAAAGTCTGGAGCATCAGGTGAGCGGCGGCTGCCAATTTCAGGTCGACTGGACGAGTAACCAGAACCATTATCGCGTCGAGGAGCATCTAGATCTGGATTTCGGCGGGGAGGATCTTGTCTCGGTGAGCCGTAGTTCTGCTGAGAACCACGACTGGCTCCGCCAAACTCCGCCGGATCATAGAAATCAGAATCGCGCCGAGTCCCGTTACCTCGGTTTCTAGAAGTATCTCGACTGCCGTAAGGATCTTGTGAAGGGGTGCGATTGGCTCCGCCAAACTCCGCAGGATCATCGCCATAAGACGGAGCGCTGTAGGGGTCTCGGCTTCTAGAGCGGTCTGGATTCGCGTATGGATCGCGGCTAGTTGAGGGGCGATTAGCTCTGCCCAACTCCGTCGAATCGTAGGAGTCGCGGTTTATATCACGATTGGCTCTGCCCAATGAAGAATCGCGGCCTCTAGAGGAGTCTGAATTGGCATACGGGTCACGACTGGCTGGAGGACGATTGGTTCTGCCAAACTCCGCAGGATCATTGTATGGATCTTGATATGGATCTCGATTCGGCGAAGTTTGACCGCTGTAAGGATCGCGACTAGCTCCGCCAAGCTCTGAAGAATCATAGCGATCGTTGGGTACACCATCGAAGGAATCACGCCTACTATCATTCTGGCTATAGCTATCCCGACCATAGCTATCTCGACTAGCAGCAGCATTATCGCGATCGCGGCTACTGCTATCCCGTCCATAGGTGTAGTTGTCGCGCCCGTAGGTATAGTTATCACGTCCGTAACTATTGTTATCACGTCCGTAGTTACCTTGCCCATAGCTACCTTGCCCATAGCTACTTTGTCCGGCATTCCAGTAATCACGAGATGACCCATAAGGATCACGAGGTTCGGGGTAGTAGTAATCTTCGTCGTCTTCGAGGAAAAAGTTTTTGATCGACTCGAAGAAGCCGCCTTCGCCTTCATCAAGTTTGGTCTGTTGATAGACCTCACGATTGAGATCGTACAGAGCATCTTTGAGATCTGCCTCAGCAATGTCTACGCCGCGATCGTCGTTGTTTGCCAATGCTTCTCGGAGGCGCTGCACTTGCGGTTCAATACGATTGCGATAGGGGCTCACAAACGTCATGCCGAAGTCAAGCGTTGCTTCTCGCAGTTGACGCTCAGCTTGAAAGGTCAGCGCTTCTGCTCGATTTCGCTTCTCAACTTTTTCTTTACGGAGCCGATCGATTTCGGCATATTCTTCAGCGCTGCGAATCATTTGCCGGATTTCATCTTCGCTCAGATTCGATGCACCTTGAATGGTAATACTCTGCTCGCGCCCGGTGGTGCGATCCATCGCGGTAACTTGCAGAATGCCGTTAGCGTCTACATCAAATGACACTTGAATTTGCGGAATTCCACGCGGTGCCGGTGGAATGCCCATCAGCTTGAAGCGCCCCAGCGATTTGTTACCCGATGCCATCTCCCGTTCGCCTTGCAGAACGTGGACTTCGACCATCGTTTGGTTATCTTCTGATGTTGAGAAGGTGTCGGATCGGCGAGTAGGAATCGTTGTGCCGCGTGGAATCAGCTTTTTCATCACGCCGCCGATCGTTTCTAAGCCAACCGAAATTGGGGTCACATCGAGCAACAAAATGTCCTTTAAATCGCCCGCTAAAATCCCAGCTTGAATTGCGGCTCCGACAGCAACGACTTCATCAGGATTGACATTCTGATTTGGTTCGAGATTGATCAGCGATCGCACGACTTCTTGCACCATCGGAATTCGGGTCGAACCGCCGACTAGCACCACTTCATCAATATCATCGGGCATCATTTCGGCATCGCGAAACGCTTGACGCAGAGGACCCCGCAAACGGCTCAAGAGATCACCACACAATCCCTCAAACTGCGATCGCGTCATCCGGGTTTCTAAATGCTTGGGACCGTCTTCTGTTGCGGTAATAAACGGCAAATTAATGGCAGTTACACTAACTCCGGAAAGCTCAATCTTCGCTTTCTCTGCAGCTTCGGTGAGACGCTGCAGCGCTTGACGATCTTTGCGTAAATCAATGCCTTCTTGCTCTAAGAACTGCTCTGCCAGCCAATCGACAATTTTATTATCAAAGTCATTGCCGCCCAGCTGTGTGTCACCGCTCGTGCCTCTGACTTCAAAGACACCATCGCCCACATCTAGAATCGAGACATCAAACGTACCGCCACCTAGATCAAACACAAGAATTGTTTCTTGACTGACGCGATCGAGACCGTAAGCTAACGAGGCAGCTGTCGGTTCATTCAAAATCCGCTTCACATCGAGTCCGGCAATCCGTCCAGCATCGCGGGTCGCTTGGCGCTGAGAATCATTAAAGTAGGCGGGCACAGTGATTACTGCCCCGGTCACGGGTTCTCCCAAATAGCGAGTAGCTTCATCGGCTAACTTCTTGAGAACCAGAGCCGAGATCTCTTCAGGCGAAAAGTCGCGATTGAGGCGAGGGCATTTGATTCGGATGTTGCCCGCCTCGTCTTTGCGGATCGTATAAGGAACTCGCTTCGATTCGGGCGAAAGTTCGGCGTATTTGCGCCCCACAAAGCGCTTCACTGCAAAAAATGTATTTTGCGGATCAAGGACGGCTTGCCGTCTAGCGAGTTGCCCCACCATCCGTTCTTCGTCTTTGCTGACAGCAACCACGGAAGGAGTTGTCCGCGTGCCTTCTGCGTTGGCGATGACCACTGGCTTCCCGCCCTCCATGACCGCCACCACCGAGTTTGTAGTTCCCAGGTCAATACCAACGACTCTGCCCATGTTCTTTGCTGAAGCTAATGTTGAGAATTGCTGGATTCATTCTATCTTGCTAGGGCAAGAGGGGATAAGAAAAGGAATGAGGGATGCCTCCGATTATGCTTTACAAGTAGAGGGAACGGAGTGTCGGAGCATCACTTTTGCAAAGAAATTGTTCACTAGAAGATGATAAATGTAGACGCCTGAAGCATAAAGTCTTACACGGTTGCCTTAGCCTTCTCACTCTAAGTTTCTCTGTACAGCTTGGTAGAGCAATACATTGTCAGGCTGATCATTCTGTCAAGCTAAAAATCTCAAGGTAAAATTGTCGCACAGTCTTACATTAAACAAGCATTAGACAAAAAGCTTGACCCATTATCGGGCAGGGGAGCAACGACTAATGAGTAAAGCAACACTTTATGATCAAGATTTCCTGCAATGGACGCAACAACAAGCGGAGTACCTGCGGAATGGATGCTGGGCGGGGTTGGACGTTGAAAATTTGGCAGAGGAATTAGAAGCGTTGGGGCGTAGTGAACAGAGAGAACTTGGCAGCTACTTACAGATCCTTTTGATGCACCTACTTAAATGCCAGTATCAGCCTGAGCGAAGAACCAAAAGTTGGGATGATACCCTCTCTAACTGCCGGGACAAGATTCAAGATTGCTTGGAAGATACTCCTAGCTTGCAACGTTTTCTTCAAGACTCAGAGTGGGTGGAGAAGTATTACCGACGCGCTCGCCGAGATGCAGCGAGAGAAACGCAAAAGCCAGTGGCAACATTTCCAACTGAGTGCCCCTACCCGGTTGAGCAGGTTCTTGATGCAGATTTTTTAGTTTGACTTATCTTTTAGTCTATTTTCTATAGCGATTGAATCTGTCGTCGCGGTGGTTTAGTCAGCGGGTCACATCAATAAATACGTTGCTCTACACCAGAAGAATGATTCTTCGCAGCTTGTGATAGCGAAGCGCAGAAATGGGACATTCTATATCTAAGGAAAAGGCGGAAGAGAAAAGATCTTTGCCTTGCTCGAACAGGTGTGTTCCAACGATCTGTAGAAGGCTAAATTCATGATGTTTGGTTATGGTTCAGCGATCCTTCGGAGCTTGGCAAAGCCAGTCGCTTCTGATTCTCAGCATTCTTGTTTTAGGGCTAACACCTTGGGCAGCAGTGGCTCAGTCCTTGCCCGATTCACCCGTTGATGCTTCGCCTGCGGCTCCAAAAGATGCTTCGCCTGCGGGTCTAACAAATGATCAAAATCGAACGGTTCGGCTCGTGGTGAAGTTGAAAAAGCGGCGGGTCTATGTGTATGACGGTGAAACCGTAATTGCCAGCTACCCGGTTGCGATCGGTAGATCGGGTTGGGAAACTCCCGTCGGCGAACATCAGGTGCTTAATAAAGAAGTGAATCCTATTTTCACTAGTTTCAAGACGGGTAGTAAAATTCAACCCGGCTATGACAATCCGCTTGGGGTACGCTGGATTGGTATTTGGACAGACGGTAAAACTCAGATTGGGTTTCACGGCACAAATCAACCCGAGTCGATCGGGCAAGCGGTGTCACATGGTTGCCTTCGCATGTGGAATAAAGATGTGACCCAGCTATTTGAGCAGGTTGAGGTCGGAACACCAGTTTCTGTGCAACCCTAGTAGAAGTCACATCTTTTGCAAGGAGCGGTATGGCGAGGTCAGTTCAAATTGGTGCTGTTTTGCTAACTGTATTGAGTAGCTTGATGTCTGCCTCGCACGCGACAGCAGAGTCAACCAAACTGAAGGTCGAAGTCGATGGGTTGCGGAGTCAGCGGGGAAATATCTGCTACAGCATTTTCGCAAGCAAGCAAGGATTTCCCACCGAAACGACAAATGCGGTGCGAAATCAGTGCGTTAAAATCACGAACCGTTCGTTTGAAGTCGAGATTCAGAACCTTAAACCTGGGAATTATGCGATCGCGGTATTGCACGATGCCAATGGTGACAAACAAGCGAATCGAAACGGACTTGGCATTCCTACAGAAGGCTTTGGGTTCTCTAAAAATCCAGCGATTCGCTTAAGCGCTCCGAGCTTTTCGGAAACGGCGTTTCGAGTGGCAGGCGGATCAACCAAGGTTCAAATTCAGTTGAAATATCTGTTAGGAGGGTAAATCCGTTGGCTTGGCGCGACGAAATCGAGCGATTAGCTGCACAAGTTTGTAGAGCGCAAACCCTAACAGCGCAATCACTAGAACGCCAGCTAAGACAGGCACAGTAAAGGCTAATACCGATAGCGAAATAGACATTACTAGCTCTAACGCAGCAAAAATCGGATTAGCCAGTCCGCCTGAAGCGGTCGTTGATGTGCCTCGCAATAGATTTAGCAAACCTTTCGTCAGTCCAGCAGTTCCGCCGCCTGCAACAAGCGCAAGCGTCCACTGGATCAGCGGGTTCATGTCAGGTGCAACCGAGGCAGCAACCACTGTGCCTGCAATAACTGCCGCTGGAGTTGCAAGAACGTCCAAGGCGTGATCAAACCAGGGAATCGAGTAGCCCACCACTTCTAAAACCGAAGCGATCGCAAATAGCGTCAAGGCTTGAGGATTCTCAATCCAGTCAAAGTTTGGCGGCAAATCGTAGTGCCCTAATACCGATACGGCGCTCAGAGCAAGTAAGGGCACAAATACCCGAAAGCCAGAGGCAGCGCTGAGGCTGATTGCTAACATCAGTTCGATCAGAACGTGCGGATCAAGCAGTTGAGACACAAGACGTTTAGGCAAACTTCACTTTCAGTGTAAGAGACAAGACTAATCTCTACTACAGGCCAACCGAATCATATCGAGTAGAGGAATCTCCCCCAGACGAGGCAACCAGTTTCTCTCAAACTAAAAGCTATAGGGTTTAGAGGTAATGATATGAGTGCGGCGTCTTGGAATCAGCAGGGGTGTCAGCTTTGTGAGCAAGAACAGTACGGTGAGGCGATCGCGGCATTTGATCAGGCGATCGCGCTTGCTCCAAGTTTTGCGGAAGCCTGGAACAACCGAGGAAATGCGCTATCGGGTCTAAAGCGGTTTGCTGAGGCGCTGGGGTCGTACGATCGCGCGGTGCTGATGCAGCCTGATCACCATCAGGCCTGGTTTAACCGAGGATTGCTGCTTACCGAGATGCAGGCGTATGGCAATGCGCTGGAGTGCTTCGATCGAGCCATCGACCTTTATCCTGATCCGTGTTACCTACACGCTAGAGAATCCATTTGGCTTAAGAAAAAGCTGATTCCGATCTATCAGCAGAACGAATTCGCTCGTCGAGTCTAAGCCGCATGAGCGGTTAATTTAGTCGTTAGCTGTCTTCGTCTACGGGTGGTGGCAGTAGTTTAAAGCTTACTCGTCGATGTTCAGGATGATGCCAGTAAAGCATTGATATGTCGCCGCACAAGGTATTGTTGTTGCTCTGCCGAGAATTGCTCAGGGCAGATGATAATTCCAGTGCCAATGCCATCTACTAGGGCAACGAGTGCATTGGCTTCGAGGGTTAAATCAAGATCAGCTCGAATTAGATTAGCTGTTTGCAAATCAGCTAACTCTTGAGAAATAATTTGCCGTAAAAAGTCATAGCGTTTTCGGTGCTCCTGAACTAGGTGTTCGCGCCCGATCGAGTAGCCCAAAAACGCTACCCAAACTTTCCAATCAGCTTTATCACTGACCTCCAGAGGGAGAGCCATAAAAATCATCTGTTCTAGCCTGTCAATTCCTTGCCCTCTCTTGGTACAAGCTTTCATATCCTTTAGGACGTTTTCAAACACTTGTTCTAAAGCAAATAAGATGAGTTCTTCTTTATCTCGAAAGTAGTGGGTAACAACTCCGGTCGAGGAGCCAAGTTCCTGCGCGATCGCCCGCATACTGGTACGATCCAATCCCTCACGGACAATCACCCGCCATGCCGCATTAGCAACTTCAATACGTCGCTCCTCATAACTCATAGCTCTCCCTAGTTTGCAGCCACATAGAACAGTCATCTTGACATCTCATCATAACAGTTGTTATATTTTCATTACTACATAACAACTGTTGTAATATTTCCTCTTTTACATCCATGGAGTCGCTATGATTCGCTCAATCACGCCCGATGACACAGATACGCTGATTGTCTTAGCCGACTCTACCGAACTCTTTTCGTCCGACGAACTAGAGGAGTTGCGTCAAATGTTGACTGACTCGTTGAGCAAAGATGGCGACACTCATCCCTTCTGGATTACGGACGATGATGACGGACTTGTAGGATTAGCCTACTGCGAACCGGAACGAATGACCAGCGGGACATGGAACCTGCAATTGATTGCCGTCCACCCGACTCAGCAAAGACAAGGACGCGGTGCGAAACTGCTACTGTTTGTGGAGCAGATTTTGGCAGACCGGGGTGCACGGATCTTACTAGTTGAGACGATGGGTACGCCAGACTTTGAGCATGTGCGAGCGTTCTATCGAAAGAACGGTTACGACGAGGAAGCACTTATACGCGAGTTTTATGCAGAAGGGGCGGACAAGATTGTTTTCCGCAAGGCACTATCCAGTCAGGGGTAGTGAGCTTTTGCAGCGGACTAGCTATAGTCGCCAACTAGAAGCCATCCTTATGCAATTGCTCACTTTAAATTGCGTCTGATGCCAACCAGCTAACGTTTCGGTTGGAGCGAACTGCCGAGAGATCTTGGTAATGATGCCGAAGTTACCGAGGTGCGGCGATCGCTTTGAGCGTATACGGAACAAAACGATCGCACTTTAATTAAGTAATCGTGCAGCTTAGCCTCAAACGTTCATAAATCCGCCATCAATCACGAGATCTGCTGCTGTCATGTAAGATGACTCATCACTGGCGAGAAAAACGACACCAGCAGCAATCTCGACTGGGTTTCCAAATCGCCCTAATGGGGCAGATTGCTTAATATAATCACCAAAACTGTTGAGTGCTTCTGGTGGTAGTCCCATTTTGCTTTGAAAATTCGTAGGCACAAAACCAGGGCTAATCGCATTAACTCGGATCTGGCGAGATGCTAATTCAGCAGCCAACGATCGAGCCAACGATCGCACCGCTACTTTTGTGGCAAAGTACACACTTCCCATTGCTGCACCCTTCTCATGGACGGCTGATGCATTCAAGATAACGCTTGCTCCTTCATTTAGGGATTCAGCAAGCTTCTGCACCGTGAAAAATACACCTTTGACATTGACATCAAACTGGTTATCGTAGAATGCTTCATCAATGGCATTTAGGGGTGCAAACAATCCGATACCAGCATTCGCAAACAGAATATCCAGTCCATCAAATTCTGCTTTTACTCGTGCTGCCAACGATTCCAGGTCAGGTAGGGAGCGAACATCAGCTCGAACTGGAATCGCCGCTTCACCCAGCTCTTTTGCAGCAGCTTGCAAACGCTCCTCATTCTGCCCAGTAATGATGACTCGCGCTCCTTCTGCAACAAACTGTTTGGCAGTTTCAAATCCAATTCCAGTTGTGCCTCCGGTGATAACGGCTGTTTTATTTGCTAATCGTGCCATTGTGATTCCTCGCTTGTTAGTGACGATAACCTATACCGATTGGTCTAAGTTAAAGCAAAAAAATTAGACAGTTTTGAGCAGTGCCAGTGTTGCCTCTACAGTGCTGCGTAAAAGTACTTCATCTTCCAAGACTCGACCAATTAATGCCATGCCTTGTGTTGTACACAGCAGTAGGCGCGCGAGGTTGCGGGAACTAGCAGCCGTATTGATTTCGCCTGCTTTTTGAGCACGGTCGATCGCAATACAAAAAGCATCTTCCGTTGCTTGAAGGTGGTAACGCAAAATGGATGCAATTTCCACCTCATCTGTATCAAAGTCAGCAATATTAGTGCCCAACATGCAGCCTTGACTTCCGGGTAACGAATGTTGTTGCTGCAAGTGTTGGAGGACTTGTTCCAGGTTTTCCAACGGCGAACCTGGGGCTAGAAGCTGATCTCGGATGGCTTTCACCTCTGTCTGAGCATAGTGGTCTAACGCCTTAAGGAAGAGCGATCGCTTGTTGCCAAACGTGTCATAGAGACTCTTTTTACCGATTCCCATGTGTTCAAGCAGTTCAGCAAGGCTGGCTGCCTCATATCCTCGTGCCCAAAACACTTTCATTGCCTTTGCTAGGGCAACTTCAGGATCGAATTGTTTTTCAGGTCCTCTGCTCATGGTGGTATAGTAGCACTACTTATACCAAACGGTCAAAGTTTTGAGGCAGGCTATGACAAACCTCGAAATTATTCAGGAGTTGTATCAAGCTTTCCGTGAGAAGGATTATGATGCCTTTCTACGAATTTGCACACCTGATCTTGAATGGATTCAAAATGAAGGATTCCCGCGAGGGGCAACCCATCGAGGAGCCGAAGCAGTCGTCGAGGGGGTTTTCAAAGCATTTGATGACAACTGGGAATCGTGGTCGTTTGATATTGAACAGTATCTAGATGCAGGGAAAACTGTCATCGTTATTGGCAGTTATGCGGGTCGTAATCGTTCAACGGGTAAATCGTTCTGCTCTTCGGCAGCCCATGTGTATAATCTTTGTGATGGAAAAGTCTCTCGATTTCGACAGTTTACGGATATTAAGGTAATCTGGGACGCAATGAACTAATCGGTGGCGATCGCTGCATAACAATGCCCAGGCACACCGACCGTTGAAAGTCTACTGGTTATGACGCAAAGATTATCGGCGGCGGGTGATGGGCAACGTTAGAAGCGAGGGAGATGCTTTTTTATCTCTTGAACTCGACTGAGCCAAGCCAACAGATCTTGGGCACTAAAGTGCAAACCCCGCGGCAAAATTTGCTCTAACTCTTCTTCAGAGCGTCCGGTTTGCTGCATCCACGCCGATTTCAGCGTTGCGGTATCGACTAGCTGAGAATCGCTCAACCCTAACGCTTGCTGGATTCCAAGCTGTTCTTCGCGCCCAACCACATCAACAACGAACTCGCTACGATTCGCTTGATGCAATACTCCTGCTAATGCCTTGATGTAAGCACTGCTATTCTCAGTTGCCAACTCGGCTAGAGGCACAGGTTGCCCAAATCGACGATTACTCGCCCAGATTAGAACTAGCAGCAAAACGCTAGCTTGCACTGTAACCGGAAGCAACGGTGTTTTGAGCAGGTAGATGAACCAGTTCTGAGCATCTTCTCGTTTTGCAACTTCTGCTTCTTTGTATCCGTGCAGATACTCATCTACCCAAACGGTGTTACCGTTCTGTTTGACTAATTTTTCTAAAAACGCAAAATTTCCCGGTTCACCTTGATAGGCGTTAGCAGCCAGAAAGGGAGTGATTGAATAAATTACGCGACCTTTGCCGATCGCTGTTTCCCAAACGATCGTGCCATAGCGATCGCGCAACAGCGGTTTGCCTTTATAGAGCAACGTCTCACTATCATCTGCGATCGGTGACTTGTGATCGGTCCATTTCTCCCGTCGCCCCGTATCAATCCTGACGTTGCCCTCTTGAATTGTGGTGAAGGAAGCCTCCGTTGCGGATGGAGTGCCTGCTCCTAGAACAACCAGCGTGTTTCCCCGCTGCACCCATTCTCGTTCAGCATCGGACAAACTGAAGGGCAACCAGCCACTATTAACTTGCAAAAAGGTTGTTTTCGTACCCTTGCGAGAACTGACAAAGGCTTCAGAGGGCTTTTGCCAGCGACTAATGGGTGTTCCTTGGCGCTCCATATAGACAGACCACGCTCCATAGCCATCGGGCGCACGACTGAACGTAGAGCCACTGATTTGAGGATTGCTTTTAGGAGCGATAAATAGCGTTAAAAGAATGAGGGTTGCGATCGCAAGGCCTCCCGCCAGAATTCTTCGATCAATACGCTTCAGCACGCTTTCCTTCCTCATCTAAAGAATTGCGCTCAAGGTCGCTATAAGCTTGCTGACACTGATGAAAGACTTCGGCTGAAATGGTGGCATTGCTAAAGCAAAGCTGTTCATGAGTTCTGAGCAGCGTTTGATACGCGTGCGATCGCGGCAACAGTTGCACCAGATTCCAGTATTCGCGATCGGTGCGACTGGCTTGATGAGGAGCAAGTTTTGTATCGTTGAGTCGCTGTAGCGTGGCCATATAAAGGGCACGACAGGCTTCTCGGTAGTTTCCCTGCTGCTGAAACCGTTGAACCTCATGCATCCAAAAGGCGATCGTGCGATCGCGATCATGAGACTCTGCTTTGCGATCTAGCCGCTTAGAAAGCCTCAGACGGTTTGGATCAAAGTACGGGTTGAGCCATTGATACAGTTGCCAACCCAGCCACAAGACCAAGGCAGCTACAATCGCCCAAAACGCTCCTTGAAACAACCACATCGGGAAGCTCCACTGGGGCGCACTCGGAACGTTAGGGGCGTCAAATTTGGGAAAATGCAGCTCAATCCATTCGCCCACTCGCCACCAAAACTGCTGAAACTGCCAATCTAAACTATCTTTCTGGAATGTCCCCGCCGCCATCGCTTTGCTCTTCGTGAGGTGAAGCTATTTTGTGAAGCTGCTAACGAGCCACAGAATGAGGAACGTCACCAAGCTGATGAAGACATCATCTCGCGGTAGACCGGGTACATGCGGGAGAATCAGCCCGTATATCAGACCCCCGATCGCAAACCCCAGCACCAATCCTCCAACCCCTAGCAGCACGGCCCGCCCCAGCTTTTGCTCTTTTCGATAGATGAGGTAGAGCGTCGAACCCGTAGCGATCGCCATCGCCACTTGTAGCACAGAATCTACAGGGTAGAAATAAATAGCAGTCCCCATGGCTGCCAAGATACCACCCGGTAGGGCAATATCAACAGAACTGGGTGTATCAATGAAATTCTGTAGCCACTGAGACGATTTGGTAGGCGCAGGGGCCTGCGGCGGCGCGGTTGGTGCGGCCTTTTCTGGAAATCGAATTCCTTCTGGAACTTTTATCTTGCCTTCTTGTCGTAGACGCAGGCGATCCATTAAGACGGCATCGTAGGCAGCTTCAATCTCAGAAATCTTACGCTGATCCCCAGCTAGCTCTGCTACTAGCCGAGTCCGGGCGGTTTGGATTTCTTCAAACGAAGAACCTTCGGGAACACCAAGTTTTTCGTAGGGACTGTCGCTCATTCGCTGTTACTCCACCTTTTCCTGAAGGTTATGTCGCCTCACAGGTCATCGCACATGTGATTACACTTAGAGTCTAGACCATTAGAGTTTAGACGATGAATCTTTGGCTTTAGAAAGATTTGAGGGCCTTAAACAAAATTGTTTATTCTCTCGTATTTCTATTCTACTTTGCCAGCTTTTTTTACGAAAACCAGGGTAAGACTCGATATTTTCGTCAAAAGCTAAGGCATACTAATGCTGATGCTCAATATATCTCGTGTAATACAGAATATCCTGTGTCATACAGATAGACCTGGATACCCGAAGCTCCGCAAGTCCGACTGTCCTTCTCAATTCACGATCGCAGCGCAAAGTTATGGTCATGGCTCCAGCCAAGATACTCGTAGTTGACGATGACCCGGCTATCCGGAATCTCATTCACCGTTTTCTTTCTAAACAGAGTTACCAAATGGAATCTGCGGAGGACGGAAAAACGGCAATGGCCATGTTTGAGCAGTTCAATCCTGATTTAGTCATTTTGGATGTGAATTTGCCTGATGCTAATGGTTACAGCCTGTGTCAAGAGATGCAGAGCCGCACAAACGTTTTTGTGCTGATGCTAACCAGCCGAACGGATGAAGCCGATAAGCTCCGGGGCTTCGCTCAAGGTGCAGATGATTACATTACAAAGCCGTTTAGCTTAGGCGAACTTGGCGGGCGGGTTGGTGCAATTCTTAAGCGTCAGCGCATTGTGACAACAGCCGAGCAGCAGTGCTTGGTGTTTGACAAGCTGCTGATCGATCCAGTCCGGCGCGAAGTCAAGCTGAATGAAGATATTGTGCCCCTGACGGCATTAGAATTTGATTTGTTACATTTCTTAGCAAGTCATCCGGGCCGAGTTTGGCGTCGAGCTGAACTAATTCAGGAAGTTTGGGATTACGAATATGTGGGCGATCAGCGTGTAGTTGATGTTCATATTGGTCAGATCCGCAAAAAGATTGAAATCGATACGAGTCAGCCTGCTCTTATTCAAACTGTCCGTGGGGTTGGCTATAAGTTCGAGTCACCTACCGCCGTGAGTTAGCCCTATGAACCGTTGCAGTTCTCAATCCGCCGCCAAGCTTGGCGGCGGAATTGTTGTTTGTAGGTGTTGCTGCTTGTAAGTGTTGCTTTAGCCCTCTCGGTTTCAGCCCTATAGTGATATCAGGAGGCGTGTCTTATGGTTACAAATACGAAACGATTACTGACCTTTGAGGAATATTTTGCTTATGACGACGGTACTGACACTCGCTATGAACTGGTCGATGGAGAGCTAGTCGAGATGCCGCCAGAAAGCCCGTTGAACTGTAACATTGCTCGATTTCTATTTATACAGTTTGGTCAGCTTGTACCTTTCAATCGCATTTGCATGAAAGATACTGAAATCGAAGTGATGGGACGACGGGCAACAACTCGCTATTCTGACAGAAGAGTTAGAAAGCGCTCTACATGGTCAGAAACGTAGCACGATTACACGAGAAATGCCTTCACGCGCTAGTTGTAGAGGTTGTCTCACCTGGCAAGGAGAACCAGAATCGGGACTATCGCTACAAGCGTTCTGAGTATGCAGCAAGAGGAATTCTGGAGTACTGGATTGTTGATTCTGAAAAAGAACAGATTCTGGTATTGCTGCTAGTGGATGGGCTTTATGAGGAAACCGTTTTTACAGCAAATCAAACGCTCTCTTCTCTCACATTTCCAGCATTGAAGTTAAATGCAGAGCAGGTGCTTAGGGGAGGAGAATAACCATCTACAAGCGATATTGGCGGTAGACGTCACTGGCAGCGCGATGCACGAGAGAATGACGATAGACCAAAGCATCCATATCATCTGCGTAGCCACCTCCAATGACACACGCTACCGGGTAGCCTTGCGAAAGACAAGTTGTGAGGACTTGCATATCGCGACGAAATAATCCTGAATCAGTGAGGGCGAGTTTACCTAAGCGATCGCACGAATGCGGATCAACGCCAGCGTCATAAAATACGAGATCCGGCTTCTCCTGAGTCAGTAGATCTGGCAAATATTCTGCCAATGTCTGCAAATATTCGTCATCTTCCAGGCCTTCACGTAAGGGCACATCTAGATCGCTCTGCTGCTTTGTACCCGGAAAATTAATTTCACAATGCATGGAGAAGGTAAAGACGCTGGAATCATCTTGAAAGATGAAAGCGGTTCCGTCGCCTTGATGCACATCGAGATCGACGATGAGAATTTTTTGAGCAAGTCCGAGGGTTTGCACAACTCGAGGCGCGATCGCTAGATCATTAAAAATGCAAAACCCCGATCCGTAACTGGGAAACGCATGATGAGTGCCGCCTGCAGTGTTACACGCCAGTCCGCTCTCTAAGGCCAATTTAGCGGTGAGAACCGTTCCTCCAACAGCAACGCAGGTGCGATTTACAAGAGCTAGACTCCACGGTAATCCGATGCGCCGTTGAGCTTTCGGATCTAGTGTGCCTTCACAATAATCCTTCACATACTCAGACGTGTGAACGAGTTCAAGCCACTCTTGAGGCGATCGCTGTGGACAATGGAATTGTGATGCCGTTGCGACATCATCTACTAATAGCAACTCGTAAAGTTTCTTAAATTTTGACATTGGGAACCGATGATCCAATGACCAAGGCACAACGTAATCAGGGTGATAAATCAGCGGTAAATCCATTTAGTAATTCGACTGATATCTGTCTTTACTTTTGTAAATTAATCCCGTCAAATATTGCTGTTTGTAAGAGTTTCTAGAAGATCTTCAGCCTCATCCTTTAGACTGATTGCCAGTCCGAAATTTTTTATCTGAAACGCTCATGTCTCATCCTGTTTGGCACGAATATCTAAAGCTTCTTTCATTCTTTGCAAGTGTCATTGGTCTATACATTGTAGTGAATCGAAAATCGGCTCAGGCAGATGATGCTGATGCGGCAGATCTAACGCTATTCGCCATGAGTTTTGCCTACTGGATTGTGCATCTTGTGGCGGTGGGTGCCCAGAAGTGGATTTCTCCTGATTGGGACATCTTCATGCTCAGTCTTAAGTGGACAGCGGTGATTTCCTACTTGTTAACCTTCTCATGTGCCCTGAGTTTGCCCATGCACCGCTTCTCCGCCTCTCAACGGCAAACGGAGTAGTTTTAGTTATTTGGAGTTGAAAATGTGAGCGCTCGGCTTAGGCCAAGCTCTGCAAGATCGCCGTTTCGAGCTGAGTTTGATCAAGAGTCGTCAGCACAAACACTTCTTGCACAGTCTTTCCTTGACGCGCAATTACTTTATAGCCTCCGCGAATTGGCACAGAGATTTTTAGCTTTAACTGAGGCGCGTGAGAGCGGACGGAGCCAATCACGCCAGGAGTAATCGTCTGAATTCCAGGGCATTGAGTGAGCCGCTTTAGAATGGGAATTAGCCCCGGAATGTGAGTCGAATGATTCCACACGAGTCGCCCCTGCTTTTCCTCGTCCCCCATAATGGTTGTCTCCTCAGTTAACCCGCTTCTAGCGGAGCCAGTGTCAATCCTTCCATACCAAGCTGCATGTGGTAAAGTTCCGCTTGTTCTAGCGGTCCTGACCATACGATCGCTTGTCCATCAAAATGGACTTGATTAGTCAGTTTCCACGCCAAATCGCCGTTCATGTTTGGGATGTACTTCATCAAACACTCGGCGACGTGCTCAAACGTGTTGAAATCGTCATTCAACACAATGATCTTATAGTTTGGATAAGTTTGCCGCGTCGTTTGACTAGTTTTTTCGGGCGTTGTGACGGCCCCAGCCATCATCACAATTGTTGCATCCTGGAAGTGTCTAGTCATGGCTTACTTAGAATTGAAACAATCAAAATTTCATACCAAAAATTGTAGAGTACCTGACTCAAAGTACAAGGGATTTCTAACCAACATCGTTAGAAATCCTGTTGTCAACGCTTTGAAGCTGATTTAATCAGGACGTACTCAATTAAAATTCCCCTTACAGGAATTTCTTTTCTGCTTAACTGAGGACGGGGATAGGCGTTAAGGTGAGGCACATGCGCGGTAAAAAGTGTCCAAATCGGGGAACTCCTCTATTGTTTAAAGATTTAGGTGGAATGCTAACACTAAGCTTGGCGTTGGTTGGCATCGTGACGCTGGTTAACTTAGGACGCTCCGGTAACAACGTATTAGAACGGTTAACCTCGCTGTTTAATAGTCAGCCGCCTGCGCCAAAGGTGGATACTCGTTCCGTCGTGATTCAGCAGGTTCGGGAGGCGAGCGAACTAACCACCGCCGTTTATACAATGGAAGCGGTCGTGCCGACGCAGCAAGACGCCGCGATCGCGGGTATGGTTGTGGGAACCACGAAGCTGCTCTACATTGCTCGTGGTGAGGTTCGGGCAGGGGTTGATCTGAGCGCGCTTAACCCTTCCGATGTGCAAGTAACAGGAGATACGCTGCGGCTACGTTTACCACCGCCGCAGTTATTAGATAAAAAAATTGATGTCACGAAATCAAGCGTTTATGATTACAATCGCGGATTTTTAGGTTTAGGACCCGATACGGCTCCAGAATTGCAGCGATTGGCACAAGAAGAAGCATTGAAGAAGATTCAGGCCGCCGCGTGTGCGGATGGAGTGCTGGAGAAGGCCAGCGATCGTGCAAAACTGGTCGTCACTCAATTGATTCGCGTGTCAGGTGTCAAATCTGTTTTAGTAGAAACTCAAGCGCCTGCTCCTCATGCCTGTCCTTCTTCGTAGATTGATCTCAGGGAATCATCTTTTGCTTTTGTAGTTTTTGTATCCTGAATCGTTAGATTTCTTAACGAGCCGTTTTCTAAAAATCAAACGTCAGTAATGTCCTTGTATGAACTTTTATAAGGGATATTACGCAAGTTTTAGCGGTTAGCTTTCTGGGCTAAAGTCCTTTCATAGAGCAGAATTACTTTAGTTCCTAATCGAGTATTTTTGCATTTCGTACTTTAAACTACAGCTTTCTCAAACCCGGGATCACACTCCCGATAGGTGATCCCGAGTTTGGAAAAAATTAAAATAAAAATGGATTTTAGAGATCAAATTAAAGACTCTGGCAATAATAGACAGACAGGCAGTGTTTTCTGTCAGTAGTAATTTTCGAGATTTGGTATCTAGCAATACCGAGCTTTGAAAGTTAATATCTGAAACTTCAGGTAGACCTCTTTTTTTATCGATCAAAATTAGCTAAACATTAAGGAAGACGAAGATGAAAACAGTTCAAACGGTTCGCTGCCCAAACTGCGGTAGTTATGCTGAACGCATTCATGTTCCGGTGGGGCAACTTACTCGCACTCAATGTCATAGCTGCGATTATCTAATGATTACCTGTTCCAAAACAGGAAAGGTTATTGAAGCGTATGCACCCGGAATTTATGCTCAGCGCTTAGCATTATCCTAATGACTTAGAGCCGCACTCTAAAAAATTTTATAGAAGAAATGTGGAGATAGTATTACAGTCTCCACATTTTTTATGACAATAGATTCAAAAGACTGCTTAGGTAGAAAGCGTAGCAGTACATCTTCTAAAGTACAGTTACTAACCCGAAAGACGCTCGAATAGCTGGAAGACAACTTTTCTAGAGCATTGGCAAAGGTTACAAAAAGCGCTTAAGAAAGTTCAAGTCTAAAGCTCTATTTTGCTGAAGTGTTCAACGAATTCTAGCAAGATCACGAGAACTGGTGGCTGTTGAAACAGGACTATCAATCGACACATTTCCGAGTGAATCTCCTTCTGTGGTTGAAGAAGTTCTTGAGTTGAACTACCTCGATGATTAAAGCGTGATTAATGCAAAGCGCAACTCTGAAAGAAAGGCGGCGCGAAATTCGCTGAATTGCTAATCCCTCTTGAATCATTAATTCCTCACCGAATTACTTCCACATCAGCTTGAAAACTGCCATTTCACGCGATCGCATGCTGCTATCCCCTTTCACCTCAGCAGAAATTGCTTTAAGCGTCAAAGTATCTTTTTCTTCTTTCGTAATAGAATCCTGCATTGATTAGCGCAAAGCTTTCGACCTCATCCCAAGGGAATCGATACTGAGAAAACTTCTCGAATTTTTTGTTTGACGCCGTACAAGGTGAATCCTAAGCCATCTCTCACCGTTTACCCAATGCCCATCTTGGTTAATGCATTTTAACTCTGCCACTGCGAAGGTTTGAGCTTCATTCATCAACACTAAATCCCTTCTGTGTTCCTTGTCTCAATTCGAGTTCAACCGAAATATGCAAAAATCCCCCACCTAAAAGGCAGGGGATTTTTTTACTCTACAGCGTTAACCAATCTCAAGGATTAATTAAACTTACCTGCTGTAGCCGCAATCAAGAAGGCAGCGTAGGTCAAGATATAGCCCGCCGTAAAGTGAACTAGACCCACCAACCGACCTTGAACAATAGAGAGAGCAACTGGCTTGTCCTTCCAGCGAATTAGGTTCGCTAGAGGAGTCCGCTCATGTGCCCAAACCAGAGTTTCGATCAGTTCTTGCCAGTAGCCTCTCCAGGAGATCAAGAACATGAATCCGGTTGCCCACACCAGGTGTCCAAATAGGAACATCCAAGCCCAAACCGCCAAATTATTCATTCCATACGGGTTATACCCGTTAATCAATGGAGCAGAGTACTGCCAGAGGTAGTCACGCAGCCAACCCATGAGGTAGGTGGAGCTTTCGTTGAATTGAGCGACGTTACCCGACCAGATGGCGAGGTGCTTCCAGTGCCAGTAGAACGTAACCCAACCAATCGTATTCAGCATCCAGAACATTGCCAGGAAGAAGGAGTCCCATGCAGAGGTATCGCATGTACCGCCACGACCCGGACCATCACAAGGGAAGGCATATCCGAAGTCTTTCTTATCTGGCATGAGCTTGGAACCGCGAGCATCCAACGCACCTTTGACCAAGATCAAGGTGGTGGTGTGCAGACCGAGCGCGATCGCATGGTGAACCAAGAAATCGCCGGGGCCAATGGTCAGGAACAAAGAGTTTGTTCCATTATTAATGGCGTCTAACCAACCGGGCAGATAAAGCGCACCGGTATTTGATGCCAAGCTATCAGGGTTAGCCAACAGTACGTTCAAGCCATACAGCGCCTTACCAGAGGAAGCCTGAACAAATTGAGCAAACACCGGCTCGATCAGGATCTGCTTATCAGGCGTACCGAACGCGGTAACTACGTCGTTATGAACATAGAGACCGAGTGTGTGGAAACCCAAGAACAGGGAGACCCAGCTGAGGTGAGAGATAATCGCTTCTTTGTGCGACAACACCCGCGCCAACACATTACCCTTGTTCTGATCCGGATCGTAGTCACGTACCCAGAAGATAGCTCCGTGGGCGAATGCGCCGACTAAAAGGAACCCAGCAATGTACTGGTGGTGCGTGTAGAGTGCCGCTTGCGTAGTGAAGTCTTTCGACATGAACGCATAGGGAGGCATCGCATACATGTGCTGTGCCACCAAGGAGGTGATCGTGCCCAAAGCAGCGAGTGCCAAGCCTAACTGGAAGTGCAGGGAGTTGTTTACCGTGTCATAAAGACCTCTGTGACCTTCGCCCAGTCCACCAGCCGGAGGAATGTGAGCATTGAGGATGTCCTTAATGCTGTGACCAATTCCGAAGTTGGTCTTGTACATGTGACCCGCAATGATAAAGATCACTGCGATCGCCAGATGGTGGTGCGCCATATCCGTCAACCAAAGCGATTCGGTTTGCGGATTGAACCCACCCAAGAACGTCAGAATTGCTGTACCTGATCCTTGCGCTGTGCCGAACACATGATTTGCAGTATCCGGATTTTGAGCATACGCTCCCCAGTTGCCCGTAAAGAATGGCTGTAGGCCTGCGGGGTGAGGCAGCGTAGACAAGAAGTTACCCCAGCCCACGTGCTGACCGCGAGATTCGGGAATCGCAACGTGAACCAAGTGTCCTGTCCAAGCCAAAGAGCTAACGCCAATCAAACCAGCCAAGTGGTGATTTAGGCGAGACTCAGCGTTCTTAAACCACGCCAAGCTCGGACGGAACTTGGGCTGGAGGTGCAACCAGCCTGCGAATAAGAAGATCGCAGACAAGATCAGCAAGAAGATTGAACCTTGGTACAAATCGCCATTGGTTCTCATGCCAATCGTGTACCACCAGTGATACAGACCAGAGTAGGAGATGTCTACAGGATAGGTAGCGCCGCCTTGCGTAAACGCATCAACCGCGGGCTTACCAAACTGAGGATCCCAAATTGCGTGTGCGATCGGTCGCACATTCAGCGGATCTTTGATCCACTGCGGAAAGTTGCCTTGCCAAGCAACGTGGAACAAGCTGCCTGATGTCCACAAGAAGATAATTGCCAGATGACCAAAGTGAGTTGCAAAAATCTTTTGATGCAACTTCTCCTCAGTCATGCCATCGTGGCTTTCAAAGTCGTGTGCCGTAGCAATCCCGTACCAAATCCGACGAGTCGTGGGATCTTGGGCAAGGTCTTGGCTAAATTTTGGAAATTTAGTCGCCATAACTGTTTATTAATCCTCCCGGCTCATCCAATTGACAGTGACCGAGCAAGGAAGAACGCCCACGTGGTGACAATTCCTCCCAACAGGTAGTGAGCTACACCCACTGCCCGTCCTTGAATAATACTCAAGGCACGAGGCTGAATCGCCGGTGCAAACTTGAGCTTATTGTGTGCCCATACAATGGATTCGATCAACTCTTGCCAGTAGCCACGACCGCTAAACAAGAACATCAAGCTGAATGCCCAAACAAAGTGAGCGCCCAAGAACAAGAGTCCGTAAGCAGATAGAGCAGAACCGTAGGAGTTAATCACCTGAGAGGCTTGTGCCCACAGGAAGTCACGCAGCCAACCATTGATCGTGATTGCGCTTTGAGCAAAGTTGCCGTAGGTGACATGAGTAACCGTGCCATCGGGAGCAACTGTTCCCCAGACATCCGACTGCATCTTCCAGCTAAAGTGGAAAATTGCGATCGACAGGGAGTTGTACATCCAGAACAGACCGAGGAAGACGTGATCCCAACCAGAAACCTGGCAAGTACCGCCCCGTCCCGGACCGTCGCAAGGGAAGCGGAAGCCCAAGTTCGCCTTGTCTGGAATCAGACGAGAGCTACGTGCAAACAGCACGCCCTTGAGCAGAATCAGCACCGTCACGTGAATCGTGAAGGCGTGGATATGGTGAATCATGAAGTCTGCCGTACCCAAGGCCATCGGCATCATGGCAACTTTGCCACCGACAGCAACCACATCACCACCAAACACTACAGAAGCAGGTCCTAAAGCATTGGGAGCGGTGGCACCAGGAGCCAACGTGTGAATGTTTTGAATCCACTGCGCGAACACTGGCTGGAGTTGAATTGCGGTATCTGAGAACATATCTTGGGGACGACCCAAGGCACGCATGGTGTCGTTATGGACGTACAGTCCAAAGCTATGGAAGCCCAAGAAAATACAGACCCAATTTAAGTGAGAGATGATGGCATCGCGGTGACGCAGGACGCGATCGACGATGTTGTTTTGATTCACAACCGGATCGTAGTCACGCACCATATAGATGGCAGCGTGTGCGGCTCCACCGACGATAAAGAATCCACCGATCCACATGTGATGGGTGAAGATCGACAACTGGGTAGCGTAGTCAGTTGCCAAGTAGGGATAAGGCGGCATCGAGTACATGTGCTGGGCAACAATGATGCTCAGAGAGCCGACTGCTGCCAAGTTGATTGACAACTGAGCATGCCAGGAAGTGGTTAGGTTCTCATAAATGCCTTTGTGGCCTTCGCCAGTGAAAGGACCTTTGTGAGCCTCATGAATTTCCTTGATGCTGTGTCCGATACCCCAGTTGGTGCGGTACATGTGACCTGCAATGATGAACAGCACCGCGATCGCTAAGTGGTGATGCGCGGTATCCGTCAGCCATAAGCCACCAGTCACAGGATTCAGACCACCTTTGAAGGTGAGGAAGTCAGCGTACTCACCCCAGTTCAGGGTAAAGAACGGAACCAACCCTTTTGCGAAGCTGGGATAGATATCTGCCATCAGTTGAGGATTCAGAATGAACTCATGAGGCAGAGGGATCCGATCCGCAGGAACGCCACGATCCAGCAATTCGTTGATGGGCAACGAAACGTGAATTTGGTGCCCTGCCCAAGCCAGCGAACCCAGTCCAAACAGACCGGATAGGTGGTGGTTCAGCATCGACTCCACATTCTGGAACCACTCCAGCTTAGGAGCGCGCTTGTGATAATGGAACCAGCCTGCAAACAGCATGAGACCAGCCATCACCAGACCGCCGATAGCCGTCACATAAAGCTGGAAGGTGTTTGTAAAGCCAGCTGCACGCCACAGTTGGAAGAATCCAGAAGTAATTTGAATGCCACGGAAGCCGCCGCCGACATCCGCGTTGAGAATTTCTTGACCGAAGATGTCCCACACAACCTGGGCGCTGGGTTTGACTCCAAGCGGGTCGGCGAGCCATGCTTCATAGTTTGAAAACTTAGCGCCATGGAAATACATGCCACTGAGCCAGATGAACACGACTGCCAAATGACCGAAGTGAGCGCTAAAGATCTTACGTGAAACGTCTTCTAAGTCGCTTGTGTGACTATCGAAATCATGAGCGTTGGCGTGTAGGTTCCAAATCCAGGTGGTGGTTTTAGGACCTTTGGATAGGGCGCGATCGAAATGACCCGGTTGCCCCCACTTCTCAAAAGAAGTTGGAGTGGGATCTTTATCGACGACAACCCGTACCTTTGCCTCACGCTCCGGTGGGCTAATTGTCATTGAGACTCTCCTCTCTCTAGACAAGGAACGAGGAATCCGCACACTTGGGCACGTATCTCAAACCGTTTACCACTCGTTAGTGAGCAACCTGATGCTTAAACGCCGCCCAGCAGATCGATCCAGCTAGGGATGGCATACAGGATTCAGGTTCAGTTTGAGATACAAGAAACATCCAAAATATTTTCAGAAGCTGAAATTATGGTGGATGCCGCTTTTGTGGGTTCTCACTCGGTCATTATAGGGTGGTCTGTTAAGCCTTTTCTGACGGATTTAACAATAATTCAAAGTTCCGGGATCCTTACGGGGCTTGGGAAGCGATCGCCCTCTATTTCAAGATTTACGCTTGGACAAACGGTAACAAAGTCAAGAGGTTTTTACTGAAGTTAATATTCCTTAAAGGTTGGATGTTGAAGTTCAGCCCCATAACTGAAATTGATATTTCTTTTATTTAATTGTTAATAAAACGTTGTGAAATGATTTATAGACGCGCAACGCCGCTTTACGTTCTCTGAATTTCCCACAGGCAGACCGAGTTTTTCCGCTATAGTTCCGTATGGATGGCTAGAAAATCGAGACATCACAAGCTGTTCCTGTTGAATGACTTGGGTCTTCTCGGAGTGTTGACTGTTATTAGGAGTACGGTTTGGTGTTTGGGATCACGCGCTGGCGCAAAACTCGGATGCTTTCACTCTCTTTAGTGTTGGCAATGACAGTAAATTTGTGGGGCTGTGGAGGGTCTGCTCCGGCAGCGATTCCGCCAGAAGCAATTAGCGTAGGGCGCACAGGTGCGTCGAAACTAAAGCCCGCACCCACAAAGATTGCTGGAAAGATTTCGGAAGTGTCGCCTCCAGAGGTGATTGGGCAGCTAAAGGACGTGTTGGATCAGTACCAGCCGCAGCTTACGATCGCAAGTCCCCGCTCCGATGAAGTCTTAAACGACAATACTGTGTCGATCAAGTTTCAAGTCCAGGATCTACCTGTATTTAAAGATGAAAAACTAGGCTTAGGTCCTCATATTCATCTTTTCTTAGATGATCAGCCTTACCAAGCGATTTACGATATCAGCAAACCTGTTGTTCTAAAAGATCTTGCCGCAGGAACGCACACAGTTCGTGCTTTTGCAAGTCGTCCTTGGCACGAAAGCTTTAAAAACGAAGGCGCTTACGCCCAAACAACTTTTCACGTTTTTACCAAGACGCCGGACAACAATCCTAGTGCTGCTCAGCCGCTTCTAACCTATAGCCGTCCCCAAGGAAGCTATGGCGCAGAGCCAATCATGCTAGATTTCTATCTCACGAATGCACCGCTTCACTTTGTCGCTCAAGAAGACAAGAAAGATGAGATTGCCGACTGGCGCATCAAAGCAACCGTAAATGGCAGTAGTTTTATCCTTGATCGCTGGCAACCGATCTATCTAAAGGGCTTTGAACCTGGCAAAAATTGGGTTCAGCTAGAATACATCGATGAGAACGGCAACGCAATTCAAAACGTTTACAACAATACGGCGCGAATCTTCACTTACGAGTCGGGTGGCAACGATGCCCTCTCTAAACTCGTGCGAGGCGATTTATCATTTGGTGCTGCCCGGAGTATTGTTGACCCAAATTACACACCGTCCGAGCCAAAAACACCAGAGGTTCCAACTCTAAAACCTGCTCCTCGCCTTGAGGTAACGCCTGCTCCTGATATTGCTCCAGTAGTTCCTCTGCCGCAGGTAAACAACAAAACTCCGCTTGTTCCAGTGGTTCCTCTGCCAGAAGAAACTGAAAAGCTGCCTGCTGAACCTCAAACCGTTTCTGAGGAGAAAGAAACTCCGCTTGCGCCAGCACCGGAAAGTCAATCTAGTAAGAAACCTAAAGGCGGATTCTTCAATCGCTTCCGTTCTGGTGCTGAGAAATCAGGCTCAAAGGTAGCTCCTGCTCCGAGTGAAGCACCGAAGCTTATAAACCCTGAAGAGACATCTGAACCTTCAGAGACGACAGAAAGCAAAACTCCTGAAATACCAAAAGTTATAAAAGCGAAGGAGTTAGAACCTAAAAAGGTAGAGGTCAAGGAACCAGAAGCCGTTCCTGCTGTTGAAGTGCCTGAAGTCAAAGGTTCAGAACCCGATGCTTCTCAACTTAATTCTGAACCTATAATTCCGCCAGCAAAACAGTCTCCAAAAGGTGGATTTTTCGATCGGTTCCGCCCCAGGGAAAAATCCTCCCCAGCACCTGTTGAGACAATTAAAAAAGCAATAGAACCTGAAGTGGAACCAAGCGATTCTAAAGACTCAGTGGTTGAGCGTTACGATTCTCAGTTTCGCGAAGAGAATCGCAGCCTTAGAGAGCCAGAAGACAGCTCTGCTGTTGAAGCACCTGAAGTGAAGGAACCAACACCTGTAGTTCCTCCGGTAAAAGAAACACCAAAAGGTGGGTTTTTCAATCGGTTCCGCCCCGGTGCAAAATCTTCTCCAGCACCTACCTTGCCTGAGTCGCCTGCTGAAGCAATTGAAAAAGCAGTAGAACCTAAAGCGGAACCAAGCGATAAGGATTCAGTAGTGGAGCGTTACGATGACAAGCTCAAAGAACTAGAAGACGGTCCTGCTAAGCTATCGAAGCCTGCCGCAAAGCCTGAAGCTTCTGAGCCGTTAAAAGCGATCGAGAAAGCTGTTCCTAAACCGTCAGCAACAAAAGCTCCAGTTAAAGCTCCGACTAGTGCGCCTGCTCCAATCAATCCATCGCCTGTGGAAGATCTTGAAGCTACAGAGACAACCTTACCTGAGCTTGCCGCACCACCCACACCCGAACCCACTCCAAAAGCAGGGTTCTTTAATCGCTTCCGTTCTACTAAAGCTCCGCAAGCAACTCCAACACCTAGCTTTGAGGTTCCAAAAGCAACTCCAAGCCCAACGCCTAACTCTCAAGATCCATTACAGATTTTAGAGAAGAAAGAAACGGCGGATAATAAGCCGAGTGAACCGAGTGCCGATGAGCGACGCGATAGCTTAGTCGATCGTCTTTTAAAGTCGCCAGAACCGACTCAGCCAGCCCCCGCGATCGCGAAGCCTGCTGAGAGCAAACCCAACAATTCGACACTCAGCAGTCCGAAGCCAACAGCATCGTCTGCGCCTAGCGTTGAACCTACGGCTAAAACTCCTGCACCTACTGAGCCATCTTCTAAAGATGTATCCACTCCTGCCATACCTAAAGTAGAAACACCTGTTGCTTCGCCTACAGAACTTGAAGTTCCTGAGACTTCGGAGGTTCAACCCCAGACAGAGCTAGAACGACGACTTGGAATACCACTCAAAGCTTTATCTCCCACACCTTAAGTAAAGGGTGTGAGTAGATTCACCCCGACCTTCTCCCACAGGCGAGGGAGTAAGAGTTGGATGTGGAAGATGAGGGCGGAGCTATTGGTAGACTAATGCTAATGTACTCATTGCTTTAACAGCTATGCCTCGTTTTCTTCATTTAGCGGACGTTCATCTAGGGTTCGATCGCTACGACAGCAAAGAACGAACGAAGGATTTCTACCGAGCGTTTGAAAATGTGTTGGACAAATACGCTGTTGGTAACAACACTGAAGGTGTGCCTCCGGTTGATTTTGTCGTGATTGCGGGCGATCTGTTTGAGCATCGCACCATTCAACCCAACATTCTGAACCAAGCCAAACTCTGTTTGCAGATGCTGAAAGAGCATCACATTCCAGCGATCGCAATTGAGGGAAATCACGATAATCGACCCTATGGCACGCAGACAAATTGGATCAAATATTTAGCAGATGATGATTTGCTAATTTTGCTGGAACCAGAGCGATCGCCCGACGGCGACATCGTTTATGAGATGTGGGACGGTGAAGCGGGGGGATATATCGATCTAGATTGTGGCGTTCGCGTGTTGGGATCTCAGTGGTATGGGGCGTCTGCCCCTCGCGCGATCGGGTCGTTGGCTGAAGCGATTTACAAATTACCGCCAAGTCCAGGACATACGGTAATGCTGTTTCATCATGGGTTAGAAGGACAAATTGCGCGATATCAAGGAGCGTTGAAATATAGCGATTTGTTACCGCTCAAAGAGGCGGGCGTTGATTATTTGGGATTGGGACACATTCACAAGAGCTATGTTGAGCAGAATTGGGTGTTCAATCCTGGCTCGCTGGAGGCAAACAGCGTTGAAGAAGCGAACTACGATCGCGGGGCATTTCTGATTGAGTTGACGCCCAATGGCATTCAGGCAGAACTCAAAACAGATTATCTTCAGCGATCGCTCGTTCGGCTAAAACTCAAAGCGACGGGACAGGAGAGTTCGCAGCAGATCGAGGAGGGCGCGATCGCGATCATTCAGTCAGCAATTCAATCTGGGAAACTTAATCCTGCTGTTGAACCGATGGTGGAATTGCGAATTGAAGGATCGGTCGGCTTCGATCGCTTTGAGTTAGACATCAAAAAGCTTCAGCAAGAACTCAAAAAACTGAGTGGAGCGCTGATTTTCTTGCTGAAATATGATGTGGATTTACTTGAGTACGCCACACCTTTAGCTGAAGATGCGAGTCGAGTCCAGATCGAGCAAGAAGTCTTTACCGATTTGTTAGCGGCAAATAATACTTATAAAAAACGGGCAAGCGATTTAGCCAAAGGATTGATCGACTTGAAAGATTTGCAGTTAGAAGATCGAGCAGAGATGGAACTGTACGAGTTTGCAGAACGGCTAATTGAGCAAAGCAATGAAGTTTGACATCTTAGGCTGACCTATAAACATCACGACCGAGTAACCTGCTCACTCATCTTAAGTAGAAAGTAGCTTCTAGAAGGCTTTAGAGATGGCTTCAGTATCTAATTAACAAACAGGAATTGGTTCTGTAATAGGGCGCGTAGCCCTTACATCGGATCAATAGCCTCAACAGGTTCCGTTGATGCCGTTTGAGACTTCATTGGCAACAGTGCCCAAAGCATCTGTCTCACTGAAGTTTGCCGATTTTCCTGCACAAAAATCAACGGCAGCAGCGCGAGCAATCGCGTGCCGCTTGAGAGGGCAAACAATCCCGGCAAGCCACCATAGTCAGCAAACTGAGCCAGAACTCCACCAACCGTTGTGCCTAATGCGCCACTGACCCCCGCGATCGCCGCGGCGATCGCAAAATAACTAGACTGATTTCTGAGCGGCGCAACTTCCAATTGAATATTGTTGTTGCACAGATCGATCGCTGCCCATGTTCCTCCTGCCACAATATGCAGCAACGGTAGCCACAGCCAGATCGACAGCGCATCTGTTCCCGTTCCTATCCAGAGAACCGGAGTAGCAGCAACCAATACACCAACCGTCAATAACAAAAAACGATTTCCAACTCGATCTGCCAACTTGCCCCAGAAGATCAGCATTACCAAGTTTGCTCCTGCTGCCAGACTGTTATAGAGTGTCACCCAACAAATATCGAGCGCCAAATTATCTAGCATATACAGATTAAAAAAGGGCGCACTTAAATTGACCGAAAACATCCATACGCCAAAGTAGATGAGAAAGCGTAAGAAGTTTTTGTCCTTCAGAATGGCTTGAATTGGAGACTGATCTACTGAAAATTCATTAGAGTTTTCTGCCTCGTTACCAGAGTTCTCTTCCTCGCCAGAAGCAAGGCTGGAAGAAGCAGCCAACTCCTCCGCGTGGTGCAATTCATGCTGTTGGCGAGGATTTACATCCACCATCCCCCACTGAAACGCTAGACTCAGTAGCCCTATCAGAACTCCAAGAAACAGGATTATCCCGTACCCTTCGATTGATCCGTCTGGAAACAACGACACCATCAATCCAGCGAGCGGAATCGAAATTAGACACGTGAGATTAGCCGCACTGTTGCGAATACTAAAATAGCGTCCTCTAAGGCGGCGGGGCACTAACGCTGCCATCCAACTCAGCCAAGACGCGCTGCCAAATGCGCCCATCACATGGGTAATAAATACGATCGCCAGCGTCCAAATAATCAGGATATGGGAATCAATCGTACCGCAGCTAAATAAGGCGATGCCAACGACCAGCAGCAACCAGACCAGACGCGCTGGAGCATAAATCCATAAGCAATAGTTGTGACGACTCGTAGTGCGATCGCCAAAATGAGCGCCGATGGGCTGCATCAAATTTGCCAGCATCGGAATCGAGGCTAACATACCAACCTCCGTTGGATTCGCGTGTAGCTCGACCAAAAAATTGCTAAGCAGAACGCCCCCCGCCACGTTTGAGAACACAGTTGCAAAAATTCCGTCTAGCGTAGAGGCGCGTAGGCTCTGACGAATTTCAGGTTTAGACAATCGGGATTCAGGTTCTTTGCCAAATGAAATAACAGATTCGGTTCCCGTGATCGGCTCCGGCGATGTTTGTGAAAGGTGGGTAATCGTTTCGCTCGTTCCTAAATCCACAGGTAACCCCTCTGCGATCGTTGGCTACAAAATGCATTCGCTGCAAAAAATCCATTGTGATTTCACGAAGCTTTATCCCGCGAATCAGAGACCGTTTTGCAAAGTCTGCGATTTACGCTAAGAAACTCGTGTCAAGATCCAATAGACGACTTAAATATAAACGTAAATATATTATTTGCTTTACATAATAGAAACCTTCTGCCTCTGGGATAGCATTCATGGATTTGGACTTAGCATTTTCTTCAGCTCTAGAACAAGCACGACTGATTCGAGAAAAACAAATTTCTCCCCTAGAGCTAACGCAGCTTTACCTTGATCGCATTGAGCAACTCAATCCGCATTTAGGCAGTTTTTACACGGTGACGGCAGAGCTTGCCCTGCAAGATGCCGCAGCAAAAACCGAACAGATGATGCAGGATTCAGAATTGCCGCCTCTATTTGGGGTGCCGATCGCCATCAAAGATCTCAATCCGGTGAAAGGCATTCCGTGTTCCTACGGTCTCAGCATTATTAAAAAGCGGGTAGCCGAACTGGATGACTTGACCTACACCAAACTGAAAGCGGCGGGTGGAATTTTACTTGGCAAAACTGCAACATCCCAGCTGGGTTCGTTCCCCTACACAGAGCCTCCGGGTTTTCCGCCCGCCCGCAATCCCTGGAATCTTGACTACACGCCGGGTGGTTCTAGCGGCGGGTCGGCAGCAGCAGTGGCGGCAGGATTGTGCGCGATCGCTCAAGGGTCTGACGGCGGCGGATCGGTGCGAGGTCCGGCGTCTTGCTGTGGATTGGTGGGTTTAAAGCCCTCCCGAGGACGCATTTCTCAAGCCCCAATTGGCGACCATTTAGCGGGCTGCGCGACAAATGGACCAATCGCCCATACGGTTGCAGATTTAGCAGCGTTCATGGACATCACCGCCGGGTACGTTACAGGCGATCCATACTGGTTGCCCAATCCTGAGCCATCGTTTTTAGCAATGACGCAGCGATCGCCGAAACCGCTAAAGATTGGAGTAGTGACAGGAATTGAGCCAGTGGGAAAAGCGGAGCCAGAATGTGTGGCCGCTGTGGAAAAGATGGGTCGGCTGTTGGAGGGTTTGGGGCATAAGGTTGAGCCTGCGATCGTTAGCTTAGGCGATATGGTAGAGCCATTCGTCATTCTGTGGCGAACTCAAACCGATGTCGGCGTCCCACCATTTTTCTTAGAGAAAGTAAATCGTTGGCTCTGGTGGAGAGCAAAATTTACGACTGCCGCTCGTTATGTTAGGGCAACGCAACAAGTCCAAGCCTCTGCCCGTCGCTTGGTGCAACTGTGTGAGCCGTTTGACGTGCTGCTAACTCCAACGTTTATGGCTCCGGTGATCCGCGTCGGCGAATGGAAACAGCTAAGCCCCGTGCAGACGCTCGACCACATCATTCGATGGATTGCGCCATTGCCGCCCTTTAATATGAGCGGTCAACCTGCGATCAGCATCCCCGCCGGATTTGATGCGCGCGGGCTACCGATTGGCGTGCAACTGGTCGGGCGTCCGGCAGGGGATGGAACACTTCTATCGTTAGCGGCACAGATCGAACAGGCGCAACCGTGGGCCAGCGACCGCCCCGCCTTTGCAACCCGTTCGATCCCCTAGAGGTTGTCAGCCCTTGCTAAACGCCACAGTCGGGGTCGCCAGCGTTGGGTGTGGCGTCGGGATAGTAGGTCACGATCGCCCGACTGGTTTTTACAAATACTGCCTTAAACGGTTGCTTTGCATCAGGATCTTGAACGGTATACAAGCAGGCGGCGTTACCAGTAGACTTTCCAGCAAATCCTTTAAACGCTTGACTTGCTTCAACCAAAATATCTTGAGCATCGCTGACGTAGGAATACCCCTTCTTAGAATCTCGAATTCTCCGATTGCCTTGCTGAACTTCAACGCCTAGCGTATAAATTTCTCCATCTAACACTTCTTCTGCTCCCGAATTGTTTGCTAAGCGTCCGCCAATGCCTTCGGTTTGCAGCTGCAGATAGCGACCCCTGAAATGCAAGCCGCCAATCTTTTGTGAGCCGCGAATCTCACCACAAAAAATGTGTTCAAACCCCTTGCGATCGGACCAAATCGTAATCAGGTCATCCTGAAACTGACTATTACTCCGGCGTCCAGCAAACAGTTCTCCGCCCACTGCCGCCTTGATTTTCTGAACCACTTCTGGCGATTCTGTAAACAAACGACGAAGCGCGATCGTACCAACCTGACTGCCAAATGCTCCGCACGTTGCCAACACTTTCTGATCAAACGCATTGAGTGGCGGTGCAGATGGCGTGATATCGACCTTGCGATTTTTAGGAACGCCGACTGAAACCGGATTACTGGTTTGATCGAAAAACGGCAATAGAGCGCTGCTTGTATTTTTAGAGGAATGTCGCTTTTTAGGACGAACTCGATACTCGCTTTGAGAAGTTTGAGCCAACGCCAAATCGTGAAGTGGAGTAACTACTCCTGCCAAAATGAGCAGCAATCCGAGAAAACGCATCGTCATAGAACGCACCTACAGGTAATGAATAACGGGATGGGTAATCAATTGTGTAATCAATCACGTCATCCGCCGATCGTGTCACGAAATCCTGAAAGTGCAGCAACTTTCTTCAGCGCGTTCTAAAAATTGGTGGATGGGTAAACTCCCAATATCGTCTGTCATTGAGCTATGCGTTCCAAGTTCCCGTTTGCGTTGATACTACTTCTCGGTTTAATTTACGTGGGGTTTGGCGATCAGTTTTTACCATCTGAGGTCGGGCGCTACAGTTTGCAGACGCGAAGCGCGATCGACACCGCATTGGTTGGGTTGTTTCCCTCTTGGCGACCGAAAACGAATCCGCATAAGCGAACGAATGATGCGATCGATCGCATCGAAAAACAAGGCAAATCTGCTAATCCATAGTCTGCTAATCCACAGTATGTTGGCAGCGAATGTTGTAACGTGGCAGCAGATTAACAGACGATCTTATCCGTTACATCTGCTACCCAATCCGCTGCCAACCTAGCTAACGTGAATTTGAAATAAGACGTGATGTGACGGGAGCGGGCTGGGTGGCTTCGCCACGATTCGGGGGACTTCCCCGCGCGCCCCCGCTTGTCAGGAGACGGGAGCCGTCCCCCGACACCCCCTCGCTAAGGGACATGAGAACGACGGGTGGGGAGGCGAGGACGGTTGGTTCTTGGTTTTGGCGCTTGTGGCTTGACCTGAACTGAGGTTGACTAGGCTTTCTTCAACCAGCTAAACATCGATCGCAGATCCTTGCCGACTTCTTCAATCTGATGTTCGGCTTCTCGGCGGCGCATCGCGTGGAACCCAGCTTTACCCGACTGATTTTCTAACACAAACTCACGAGCAAACTGTCCCGTTTGAATTTCGCTTAGAATTTTCCGCATCTCTGCGCGAGTGTCGTTCGTGACAATTCGAGGACCGCGAGTCAGATCGCCGTACTCAGCCGTGTTAGAAATACTGTCGCGCATCGTGGCTAGACCACCTTCGACAATCAGATCGACAATCAGCTTTACTTCATGCAAGCACTCAAAGTACGCGAGTTCTGGCTGATAGCCCGCTTCCACGAGAGTTTCAAATCCAGCTTTGATCAATGCGCTCAAACCGCCGCACAGCACCACCTGTTCACCAAACAGATCGGTTTCGGTTTCTTCCCGGAACGTCGTTTCGAGAACGCCGCCTCGTGTGCCGCCGATTCCTTTTGCATACGCCATTGCGCGATCGCGGGCTTGACCCGTCGCATCTTGATACACGGCAATCAGCGCTGGCACACCTTGCCCTTGCTCATAAGTGCGGCGCACCAAATGTCCAGGCCCTTTGGGAGCCACCATGACTACGTCGACTTCCGCCGGAGGAACAATCTGAGCGTAGTTGATGTTAAAGCCGTGAGCAAATGCCAGCACATTTCCTGCTGATAAATTCGGTTCAATCTCATTCGTGTAAACCGATCGCTGCACTTCGTCGGGCAGCAAAATCATGATGAAGTCAGCCGCTTTGGTTGCATCAGCAACACTGTGAACGGTCAAGCCCGCGTCTTTGGCTTTGACAGCAGACTTGCTGCCCGGATACAGTCCTACAATGACGTTCATGCCGCTGTCTTTGAGGTTGAGGGCGTGAGCGTGCCCCTGAGAGCCGTAACCGATAATCGCGATCGTTTTTCCAGCCAGTAAATCTAAGTTGGCATCAGCGTCGTAGTACATCCGAGCCATAGGGTCTCCTTCCAGCGAGTCAAGTAATGTCAGAACCCCTAATGGTATCAGAAGGGGGGGACGGGATGAAGAATTGTCATTAGTTGTTAATGGAAAACGGCATGGGCAAGGCTTTGTAAGAAGGAGCGTCTTCGACCCACTTTGCAAGAAGAATCCCTTACGGCAACGCTTTGCAAATCATCCCCGCGTTGAACGACAATTTGAACAAAGTTGTGGTGTAGAGTAAGCTTCGTTCTGCGTCATTGATTGTTGAGAAGACGACTGAATTTATGGCTTCTGCACCCCGATTTTCGTTACTTCGCTTCATTCGCGAATACTTCATTTATCTCTTACCATCTGCACTGATTGTTTATCTGGTTTTAGAGTCGTATCAAATTGATCTTCGTCCTTATTACATTGCGGGCAAATCGATTTTGTATGGATTAGATCCTTACTTCAACCATGTCAATCAATATCCCGAGTTCTACACGCCAGTAAATGCAAATGACTCGCCCGGTTCAGGATTTATTTATCTACCGATCGCAGCGTTCTTCTTTGCGCCGCTTGCGCTAATGCCTTACATGACGGCAAAAATTGTTTACAGCGTTGTTATTTTAATTGTTTTATGGTTGCTTTTATTTGAATTAGTCAAGCAGAGTAATTTTGTGATTCAGGGCGAACCTTTACTCTTTGCAATGACTAGTTTTCCTGTTTTTGCTACATTTGAACGTGGACAAATCGACATTCTTGTTTGTTATCTCACGGTCTTAAGTTTTCTGATTTATCAGCAGTCAAGACAAAAAGTTCTGCCCGCTTTTCTAATCGCGATATCGTTTTGCATCAAACTATTCCCCGGAATTGCGCTGGTTTATTTTTTAATTAAGCGAGAGTACAAACTAGTTGCTTATGGAGTGGGGTTTATTATGGCGTTTCTTTTAGCGCCGCTTACCTATTTCAATTCGTCTATTTACGTTCATTACGTGCAGCGAATCTTACCTGAGGTGTTTGGCAGACTTACGAGTTCAGTGCCCATCAGCACGCATGGACAAAACACCCTCAATCGAGTCGTTACGTCGGTCGATAGCCGAGGATTGCGAGTGACCCACGATTTCGTCAACGGTTACATGAATCCGTTTTTACGCCATAGCCCAGTAGCGTCAATGATTGTGGGCGCGATCGCATTTGCCCTCCTACTCTATTATCTCCGGCGAGACACGCTCGAATTTCAGTTTTTTGCCATGATCAATAGCATTAATCTTTTCAATCCCAAACCCTGGATCACAGGAATCGTTTGGTATATTCCGCTATTCGTCTATTTGTTTGGCAAAGCGAATCATCTAGGTAAGTTTATTCTGCTTCTACCGCTGTTTATACCCCCATTTACTAACAGTAACGGAATGTTGGCCTATGCGATCGCATTAGCATTTGCGACTCCTCGATCAAGAAAGCGACTATTGCAGCCTATGACTGCGCCGCAATAAGGTTTACCGAAGCGATTGAAAACCATCTACTAACGCAGATGCCGCGCCTAACACGCGATCGCCGCCTGATTCTGTTGCCGCAATCAGCAGCAGTAGCACACCATCCCGCACCTGACGCGATAGAATCACACCGCCCACGGGCTGAGTTTGCCCCGCGATCGTTAGATTCCCTGTCCAGTCGAGTTGCAGTCCGCCCGCAATTGATCGCACTTCTCCTGTAGCAAAGCCTTCACCCTGCTTAAACGCGTTCTGCACGACTCTAACCAAGGCATCGTTAGGCAGTAGTCCGCCCGCAACGCCTAACTGCGCCTGAGGCTGCATCTGCACGGTATAGGCCAAGTTACCATCAGGCGACTCGATCAACACTGAACCTGCCAACGGACTCACCTTAAAATCCTTGAGAATGCCGACCTTAAATTGTCCACTCGGATCTTGATACTCTCCGCCTAGGGGTAATGGAGTAGCCGTCGGAGCAGCAGGCAACGGAGTCGAGGGAATGCCTCCGGGTGCAATGGGAACTGGCGTAATCGTCGGAATCGGCGTGATAGAAGCGCTTGGAGATGGAGAGGCAGACGGTGAAGCCGTCGGAATCGGGGGTCGTGGATTGGGCAGACTCGGATCAACGGGAATTGGATCGACAGGGACGCCTATCCCACCACTCGGAGACGGCGAGGGCGACTGAGCAATCACAGAAACAGGGCGACCCATCAGCAACGCAATAGCAACGATCGCACCTATAGTGCATCCAATCATCCAACGGCGTCTCGATTTCATGACTCCTACCCTCTTAGTACCGATGCATTACCAAAATAAAACACGCCAGCGACACAGCCGATCATCAGCGTTGCTAACGTCGCCGCCCACAGTGCCTTCCAGCCCAATTCGCTCAAATCTTTGCGACGCGACGGAATCAAAGCCGAAAATCCGCCGACAAAAATTCCGACTGAGGGCAAGTGAGCAAATCCACACAGGGCGTAGCTGACAATCAGCAAACCGCGATCGCTAATCACGCCCTGACTTCCTAGAACCGCAAGCTGCTGATATGACGGCACTTCGGTCAGAATTAATCGGCTACCAATCAACACCGAAGCTTGCCAGAGTTCATTCCAATTTTGCGAAACGCCTGTGAGAAAGGTGAGCGGCAAAAACAGCGCTCCCATAATGTTTTGCAGGGTGATCACTTGGAAAATTAAGCCAATCCGCCGCAAAATTAAACTGTTGCTGTTTGCGAGAGACGCGAGATTCCCAAAGAAGAGATTGACCAAGGCAATCAGTCCGAGAATCGCAATGAGTAGAGCCGCGATCGCAATGGCCAACTTCACCCCTTCCATTGCCCCAACGATCACACTCTCCATCGCATTGATCGATTCAGCCGGTTTATCATCGCTCTCGTTAATGTTCTCTTCGGGCAGACTGCCTAAGGTCTTTGGTACTTCTGTCTCAGGAACCAACAATTTAGACATCACAAAACAGGCAGGAATCGCCATTATCGACGCGGAAACCAAATGTCCTGTAATATTTGGAAACGTCGGACGCAACAGCCCAGCATACAGCGCTAACACAGTTGAAGCAATGCTACCGTAGCAGGCCGTGAGAATCGCGCAGAGTTCACTACGAGTCATGTCTGCTAAAAACGGGCGAACAACAAGCGCCGATTCAATACCGACAAAGATATTCGTTGCGCCGCTGAGCGCTTCTGCACCGCTCAGATTCATGGTTCGCCGAAACAGCTTAGCAAACGCTTGAACAACAGGCTGAATCAGCCTCAAATAATAAAGCAATGACATCAAGGCAGAGAAGAAAATCACTGAGGGCAATGCCCGAAACGCGAAGACATAGCCCAAGCTGAGGTTTTCGGGACTTAAGCGATCGCCCGGAACCGGAACATAGGGAGGCGTCACCGCTCTTGCGATCCAGCGTCCTACCAGAATTGGACCCGATGGAGTGGCGGGATTGGGAACCAGCAACGGGCCAAAGATAAATCGTGCGCCCTCTTCTGTGGCATCTAAAATGGCATTCACGCTGGTGCTAACGGCACTCACGAGGGTACGAGTGATCGGAAATGTAAAAATTAACAATCCCAGGACTAGCTGTAGCCCAATTCCCCACAAAATCACCTTCCAAGAAATAATTCGGCGATTTTCTGACCCGAGCCAAGCAATGCCGCACAGAGCAAAGATGCCAGCAAATGACAGCAGATTTAACCAAGACATTAGCGGTACAAACCCATACAATCGTTCAATCGAATCTTTAGCAAATCTATCAGCATTCGGATCGAATCTTGCAGCAGATTCACGTTTGATGGTTTTAGCCGATGGCGAGTAGAAACTTTGGCTGGAATTTCGCCGATCGTATAGCCCCACTTTTTCGCCAAATAAATCAACTCCACATCAAACGCAGCATCCGTTAGCTCTTGAGCACCAAACAGATTTCTAGCAGCCTCCCCGCGAAAGCCGACTAAGCCGGACTGCATATCGCTGTAGTTAAGATTCAAAATGCGGCTCGCTAGAAAGTTAGAAACTTTTCCAGCAAGTTTGCGCTTCAGCTTTAGTTTCTTGCCATTGCCTCTTGCTAGGGTTCGAGCGCCGATCACAACGTCACACGATCGCAGCTTTTCAACCAATTCATCCAAGTGATCTAACGAGTAGCTCAGGTCGCCATCTAAGTAGCAAATAATATCGCTATCGGTATATTCCACGCCGCGTCGCACCGCATATCCTTTACCTGCACGAGGGCTATAGGACAACAGTTCAATTCGTCTAGCTTTGGTGGCATACAGTCCGGCTGCCAAAATTTCTTTGGTGCGATCGCATGATCCATCATTGACGAAAATAAACTTATAATTTGGATGATCCGGCAGGTAGTGCAGCAGTGCTTCAAACGTCTTTTGAATAGACGCTTGTTCGTTATAGACGGGCAAAATGACCGAGACCTGCCCCGTTACGCTGAAGCGAGTAGACAGTGAATGATTCCCGGTGCGACGCGCGATCGGAGGAGTTTGTCTTGCCTTCGGATAATTACTCACAGTTAATTACTCACAGTCGGTTCACCAAGAGATGCTACGGTACATTGGTTTCTTGATTTGCCGTCCTTTCTGCTGAAGTTGGCAGCCCATCATACCGCAGGTTGACTAGAACACATAAATCACGATACAGGAAAAGATGAAAGAGACGCCTGTAATTTGGTTTGACCGCCCGATCTTTTAGGAACGGATTTGATTCAGTAAGAGCGCCCATTGGTTCAGCGCTTGAGGATCAGACGGCTGGCTCTTTGCAAGCAAAACAACGCCATCTTCAACCTGAAGCAGTCCGTACTTGTCTTCAGCGAGAAGTTTTTCGATTTGTGGAACTGTCGTGCTGAGCGCCGCTCGGCTGTCAGGAAAGGCTTTGCTGTACTCAGCAAGTTGCCAAATGTCTGCGATCGCATAGTCCACCGAAATCTTCTCGCCCCGATCATCGTAAAGCTCAACTCGTGGCAATCGCACGACTGCTCGCCGCGTCGAGACTTGCGGAATAATATACGTCGTGGCAGAAACGCTGACATCGCTGGGGATTCGTTTTAGCAGAGTATTGATATGTCTGGCGTGTTCCCACTGCCGTGTGATGGGCACAAACACCCACGGACGAATTGAATCTGGAATGATAAATGAAAGCGATCGATTCGGATTGCTGGTCAAAATCACTACAAGTGACAGAGCAATGCACGCTTTCCAAAATTTTTGAAACTTGGGTGTAAACCGCTCTGGGTGAAGTGACCACCAGAGGATTGCGCCGTAAAAGATTCCCGGAACCACCGCGATCGCATAGCGCAACTGAATCGCTAGTGCCGATACTCCCTTCTGCGACATCAGTGACAGAAGCGGAAAGCCTGCCACGACCCAAGACACTCCCGAAACGGCAGGGACAAAGGCAAGCGGAAGCCAATGACCCAACAGATAGCCAATTCTGCGATCGAGGGGTAAAAACACGCTCGATAAGAGTTGTACCGGATGGGTAATCATGCCCCACAGCACTTGCAGCGTCGATGGACTAGGCGAATCGACATATTGTGAAAACCGCTTCGCTAAATACAGCCGCGAACTGTCGGGTGCAAGATTCGGCAAAATTGCATTAGTGACAATCATCATGTAGCTAAAACTCACCACGCAGACCGCCGCGCCAAGCCACAGGTGGCGACGACTCAGCATCAGATACACGCCAATCCCAAACAGAATGATTCCCGCTTCTTCTCGAACCCCTAAAAGCAGCACGGCACAGACCCAAAACCAGATCCAGCGCTGCTTTTCCATTGCTAGCAATGCGCCAAACGCGAATAGAGGAATCTGACAGTGTTCGTAGAAATTGGCGAGCGTAGGACTGACGACCGCGATCGCGCTGTAATAACTTCCGGTAATCCACAGCGATAGTTGCGGTACGAGATAATGACGGGCTAAGGCATACAGGACTAATCCGCCTGCGGTCATCAGTCCCACTTGCAGCACGATGAGCGTGACCGGATGGGGAAACAGCGCGTACAACGGCAGCCACAGCAGAAAATCTAAAACAAAATGCTGTCCTAGATGGACAAATGCAACGGTTGGCGTGACTCCATCTTCTAGCGTTACAACTGAGTTTGCCGACGTGAGTGAGCTTTGAAACCATCGCCCATGCAAGTTATTCCAGAACAACTGATTAAACAGCCCCTGGTCATAGGATGTGTAGAACGTGAAGTAACGGTGAATTCCGATTAGCAGGAGACCGCAAAAGAAAATTGTGGCAAGCAACACTGCTCGCTGCACACCAAGCCGATCCTGTTTAAGTAAAGATCCAAAAATAGCCGGAAGTTTCAACGCCGCCATAGAATCGCTCTATCGATGAGTTGTGCCAATTGGTTGTAGGCAACTATACCGTAATTCATTCGCCGAAAGAGAGGACGCTAGTGCTTTGTCAAGCAAGGGATGAGGGATGAAGTGAAGAAGCCATCTTGATTTCATCCCTCATCGCGAAGCGGGGCGAAGCCCTCCCTCAAAATTTCATTGACAGTCCATTAATGCTGTATCAATCAAGAGACGCCTACGGCAACGCTTCGCAAAGCGGGACGAAATAAGAACAACTTCATCCCTCATCCTTCATCCCCATCTCTGTCGTGTTGTGCCTATGAGCATTCAACGTTTGCGCGATCGCAGCACACGCTCCCCCTACCCCGTCTTCGCTGCTGATTACCTGTTGAATCGCGGCGGCATTTTTGGCATAGCGCGGATTACTCAACACGTCCCGCAGTACGTTGACTACTCGCTCTGCCCGATAGCGGATACGTGGAATGGTACGCGATGTTCCCAGGCGTTCTAAGCGGGCGGCGTTATCTGGCTGATCGTGACTATAAGGCATCACAACGGTCGGACAGCCTGCTCTGAGTGCTTGCGCCGTTGTACCAATGCCGCCTTGATGCACCACAACAGAGGCACGAGAAAAAATCGCAGAGTAAGGCGCATAATCAAACGCAACAATATCTGAAGTTAGTCCGCTCGGTTGAGGATTCTTGCCAATCAGCAGAACGGCACGACGATTTAATCGCTTCGCCGCTTCGATGCTTTCGTCATAGAAGTTTCTGGGGTCAAAAACGGCTGCTGAACCTAACGTAAAGACGATCGGCGGCTCTCCCGCGTCTAAAAACGCTTTTAGTTCTGGAGTCAGTTCTGAGTTGCCATCGTAGAAGACAAACCCCGGCTGGACTGTGCTTACTGGCCAATCCGGTTGCGGAGCCGCAAATGCCGCAGAGAATAATGCTAGAACAAGATAAGGGGAGAATTTGCTTGTCGTAATCGGATTGCCTGTAGGCGGTAAGCCGAGTTCTTGTCGCAGTTGCCGCAACGGTTTGCTCCAATCCCAAGTGGCAAGATTTGCAGAATCAATGACTCGGCGCGTTACGACTGGAGGCAGCGATCGCAGCGCCGCTAGCCCTGGCAATCCTGGAAAAACGGGCAGATCGTAAGCCGAAAGAAACGAAATGGGAGATAACACCGCGATCGCCCAAGGAATCCCTAACGTCTCCGCTACCGATCGCCCGACATAGACGACTTCGCCTGCAATGATCAAGTCTGCATTCTGTGCGGCAGCGAGCAAATCAGCATAGGTTTCCCGCACAACGCTCATCAGCCCCTTCACCACAAACTCAGTTCCCCTTCGGCTGTCCATCAGTTGTGCCATGAGTTCAGGCTCACTCTCCGCCGCATAATGAGGACGCATCGCCCTAAACTCAAGCCCTAACGCTTCGATCGTCGGACGGTATTCGGCATGAGTGGCAACGACGACCTCATGACCTCTTTCTTTCAAGCCCAAACCGAGCGCAATCATGGGATGAAGATCACCGAGCGATCCGATCGTCGCTAACACAATTCGACTCATTGCCTCATCTCCTAATCGTTCGCTGCATTCACTTCTACAAGTCTGACGGACTTTATCTTAATAATCTTGCGTGAGTGGCAACACTCCAAGTTCAACTCACCGTACATGCTGTGCAACTCACTGTACACGCCGTACAACTCACCGTACAACTCATGCAACTCACCGTACAGCTTGTGCAACTTGCTTCTCACGCTATGCAACTTACCGTACACGCCGTACAACTCACCGTACAACTCATGCAACTTACTGTACAGCTCGTGCAACTTACCGTACACGCCGTATAACTCGCCGTACAGCTCATGCAACTTCACAAACGAAACAGCTTGACAAAACCTAAAGCCTACCTGATGAAATTTCCACAAATCCACCATCTGCTGTTATCTTTGTTGGGAACCAACTATCACGAAAAATAAATACAATGGGAGTCACGTATCGGCGGATTCTGCTAAAGCTTAGCGGGGAAGCTCTAATGGGAGAGCTTTCATACGGAATTGATCCTGCCGTCGTCAATGGCATTGCTGAAGAAGTTGCTGAAATCGTTCAAAGTGGAGTCCAGGTTGCGATCGTCGTGGGCGGCGGAAATATTTTTCGAGGCGTCAAGGGTGCAGCCGCTGGGATGGATCGCGCCACCGCAGACTACATCGGCATGATCGCGACCGTGATGAACGCGATCGCCCTGCAAGATGCGCTCGAACAAATTGACGTGCAGACGCGGGTACAAACTGCGATCGCCATGCAAGAAGTGGCAGAACCATACATTCGTCGCCGCGCCATGCGTCATCTCGAAAAAGGTCGCGTCGTGGTGTTTGGCGCAGGGTCAGGCAATCCGTTCTTTACCACCGACACCACCGCCGCCCTGCGTGCTGCTGAGATTGGAGCAGATGTCTTATTTAAAGCTACAAAGGTAGATGGAGTCTACGATTCTGACCCGACGAAGAATCCGGCAGCAAAACGCTTTCAAAGCCTAACCTACGCTCACGTTCTCACGAACGACCTGAAGGTTATGGACAGCACTGCCATCTCTTTATGCAAAGATAACGACATCCCCATCATTGTATTTGACCTTTCGGTGAGAGGAAATGTTCGTCGGGCAGTGATGGGCGAGTCGATCGGAACGATTGTCGGAGGTTCTTGTGAAGTTTGCTGATGTCGAAGACCATATGCAAAAGGCGGTCGAAGCCACGCAACGGTCTTTTAATACCATTCGGACAGGTCGAGCGAATTCGAGTTTGCTCGATAAAATTGTGGTTGAATATTACGGTGCGCCCACCCCGCTCAAGCAAATGGCGAACATTTCTACGCCAGATGCTTCGACGATTCAAATTCAACCCTACGATCGCAGCAGTTTAAATACGATCGAGAAAGCGATCTCGTTGTCAGATATCGGTTTAACGCCCAACAACGATGGCTCGAACATTCGGCTGAACATTCCGCCATTGACGAGCGATCGTAGAAAAGAACTTGTGAAGCTTGCTGCTAAGTACGCTGAAGAAGGGAAAGTGTCGGTTCGCAACATTCGCCGGGATGGTGTGGACGCGGTGAAGAAGCAGGAGAAAGCCAAAGAAATTTCTGAAGACGAATCGAAAGATTTGCAGGACAAAATTCAGAAGCTAACGGATAAGTACACGGCTGAAGTTGAACGGGTTTTAGCGGATAAAGAAAAAGACATCATGACCGTCTAATTAGATTGATGTGCTAAGACGTAAATTGAAAAAGCGATCCAAGAAATTGGATCGCTTTTTCAATCGCTGAAGATGTTCACGGTGATGTGATTGATTGCGTTTACTCAGACACGATCGCGCTTCTCAGACTTTGGCAAAACTCTGCGATCGCAGCCAATCCTTCTTTCGGTGTTCCTTCCGATAAGCGCTTCACAACCGCACTGCCCACAATCACCGCATCCGATCCCCACTCCATCACTTGATGCGCTTGATCAGGCTGAGAAATTCCAAACCCGACCCCAATCGGTTTATCTGTCGCTTGTCGGAGTTCTAGAATCAAATCTTTGACGCGAGATTGCATTTGGGCACGCATTCCCGTTACGCCCGTCGTGCTGACGAGGTAGATAAATCCTTGAGATTGCTGTGTGATCGCGGCAATTCGCTCTGCCGAACTTGTCGGCGCAACCAGCAGAGTTACTTCAATCCCATAGTCCTTGGCGGGTTTTAGCAGCGCATCCGCTTCTTCTAGCGGCAGATCAGGCACAACTAATCCTTTTGCGCCCGCTTCCGAAATTTCTTTGAGAAAGCGTTCGATGCCGCGATTGAGGATCGGGTTGTAGTACATGAATAGGATGATTGGTGATCGCAACTCTGGCGTCACGTCTTTTAGCAACTGAAGCACATCTTCGAGACGTGTTCCTCGTTGCAGCGATCGCGTTGCCGCTGCCTGAATCACTGGGCCATCCGCCAACGGATCAGAGTAAGGCACGCCCAACTCGATCAGATCAGCTCCACTGCGATCGAGCACTCGTAATGCTTCTGCCGTCGTCCCCAAATCTGGATCGCCAGCCGTAATAAAGGGAATCAGGGCACATCGAGCGTGATCTCGAAGCTGCTCGAAGCATTGAGAAACTGAAGTCATGGCTATCCTCTAGAAAGCGTAGATCAGTAGGGTACTGTAAATTTGCTCCTAGACATACCCATTCTTCATGAACCCGGCTTTCCTTTGCGTTCCTGCTCAACCTCCGCCTGAAGCTTTTCTAGCTCTTCTGGCGTCAATTCTTCTAGCCGCTTCTGAAGTACAGCGTCCTCGTAGTCTTTTAGCTGCTGGTTGTAAGTCATATCTTTGCTGACCACACGGAACAAGTAACTGGCTAGCCAGCCCACCAATCCGCCGACCAGCAGCAGTTGGCTCCAGATTCCAGCGCTGAGACTATCAATACCCGCGCCTTTCAGCAGAAAATAGGGCACTCCACCCGCCAGGAATACCCCGATTGTGATTGCGATCGCATCAATTCGACGCATTGACGTTCCTTATGCCTCAATCTGACGGCGCTTTGGTCTGAAATTGAGAAACGGCGAGAGCGCAAACAGCCCCGGAAAGAAGAAAAAGACCATGAAGTACATAAATGCTCGTTCAAATGAGCTTGCAACGTACCAACGCTTCTGTAGGTAGAAAAATAGAATCAGGGGCACGACTAATAGATAAGTACCACCGAGCGCTAAGTATAAGAGAGCAACAAGCATAGCTGTACTGCTGTAGCAACTTTCCTATCGTACCGTTTTTCGGGGTAAGGAATCTTTACTGAACCGCAGAATGCTGAACTTTAGGGCTTAGAGAGTGCTGCGATCGACAAAGCCAAGCTCCGAAGGATTGCTCAACAACGTGGATGCTCGTAACGAATACTCGTAAAAAGTTGATAAGTTGCTCAATTAATGGTGAAATAAACAAGGTAAAAGCTCAGCCTTTGTCCGAAGTGGACTTACGACTAGTAATAAGAAAGCCGTGTGCTGACTCTTTGCTTGTCTGAAGTTAGGTTCTGGCACTTTAGCTGAAGCAAACTTGGGGGCGTGGCGGAATGGTAGACGCTACGGACTTAGATAAATTGAGCACCTGAGCAGAAATGCTTTGTGTGAATGGAGTCAAATTCGGTGAACGCTTTAACCTGCCAACGCCGAGCTAAGCTCTAGGTCAATACGTTATCTCTCAGATTAACGTGTTGCTAGAGAAAGTGTAGAGACTAGACGGCTCCTACCTGACTGGTGCAGTGCGCTAAAAGGTAAAGGCATAGTCCAGACTACAAACACGCTTAAAGGAAAACCAACTGAAAGCGTGGTGGCGAAAGCTACAGTAGTAAGAAAATCCGTTGACCGCAAGGTCGTAAGGGTTCAAGTCCCTTCGCCCCCATTTTTCGCACCTATTTCATCAGAGTTAGTGAAATTGCTCAACTAGTCTGTATGAGCAGGTTCTGGGGATTTATCAGCTCTCTAGAACCTTTTGTTTTTGATACAAAAGTTCTACTTCACTAGCCAAAAAACTTTCCACTATTGCCATAAAATTGACATAACCTTTTGAACCAGTTACTAGCTTTGAAGTTTGTCTACTAGCCTTGTAGCACTAGGCTATTCCTTGAATTGACATAAGTTATGTCAGAAAATCTCCAGTCTTATGTCAAAATTCCCTAGTCCTGCATCAAACCTTCTAGTCTTTCTCTATAGTCAGAGGGTAATCTGCTAGATCACCTGTCCTACTCCACACCAAAAACATAATGAAAAACATAATGTTTTTCTGGGGTGTGCAAGCAGGGCAATCGACACCTTTCGGTCTAATACCCTTGATTGGGGGAGCTATAGAGAAAGCGTCAGCCTAATCAATAGTTATGCCGCAAATCCTAGGTAGAGGCACTAGTTTGCTAATGTTCACGGTCTGATTGCCTGCTACGTCATACTCATACTGCTCTAATGCTTCATCTATCGTGCTCTTAGCATAGCTAGTCATTCCTATCTTCTGTGTCTTCGTCTTCAACAGTAACGCGGATATTAAAAGTGCGCGGTTCTTCTTCTGGCTCCAATCTCAGATCAGGGGGCAAGAGACGAAAATCATTCTCGATAAATAGTGTTTGAATAAACTGAAAAAAGCTTCGCCCAAACTTGCACCATCTATAGTTTTCAAAGGATGCAATGTAAATGTCGTAGCTTTTGTCTGTTTCGCTGTAAGTTCTGCTATCCCAAAAGAAAGACATTGCCTCACCATTAGTCCCAAACTCAAGTGCATGAGCAAATAATTGACGTAGAGATACTAAATGCTTTGCCGTTTCAGGGTCAAAATCTTCAACATCTTGCATCTCCAAGTTCTCCATACTATCTGATGCATATTCGGTAAAGTTGTTTCCTTCTTCTGAGGGCGTAGAGATTATGCCAAAGCGAAAATATCCGTCTCCAAAGACTTGGCAAAACTCCTTGTATTCTTCAGGTAGAAGCAATCCGGTTCTTGCTTCAAAGGCATCAAGGTCTGCACGATTGGATTTATTCCATTCGTCGCCAACAACTTGGACTTCTAACATTGCCTGTTCAAAATCTTGCAACATGATTGAAACTTTTACTTTCTGCAATTCAGTAAGCTTTCGTCATCTGTAAGACAGTACTTCAAGTGTTTCAGTATAGATATAAAGCTACTCAGGGGTGCTCTATAGAATCTGTGAAGTATGAGTTCTCCCTCATGCTTCCTTTCTGGTAAAAACATTAATTAAATAATTAATGTTTTTACCAGAAAGTGTAAGCAGGACAATAAGCCTCAATTCAGGCATTGAAAGGATTGGGGAACAAACTGTCATATATCTATTTTTATCTATGCTTTAGTAAATTGTATTCCGTGGCGAACTCATCCACTAAACCAATTATTCTAGTGACTCATCTAAAAGCACTTCTTCATAATAAAAAGACTAATCAAACAGTAGTATTTTTGATCCCGTGTTGATACACTAGCGTTCAATAGAACGGACTAGCAGAGTACTGGTCATACCCTACTAGCCCTGACTCCATAACTACTGACATAGCTAAGGAGCTAATTGATTATGCGTTCAATTTGCACAGATGAACGATCGATTCGTTCGTCTACTGTTCATCGTTTACGATCGGCTTTCTCTAGTGCGATCGCACCCGCTGCCTCATTCAAGTGTTTTCAATACTGCTGACCTCCAAGCTATAATTGGTGGCCATACAAGTACACTCTTGTAATGTGGAGTGCTTATGACCACTCGCCTAGAAGTTGAATCGGCGATCAAGCAACTACCAGAAGAAGAAGTCCGCAATCTTGCAAAATGGCTTCAGGAATACCTTGATGAGATGTGGGATCAGCAAATTGAAGCGGATTTGGCATCAGGTAAATTGGATGGCCTGATTGCTCAAGCCGAAGCAGACATCGCAAACGGCAGTGATCAAGATTTCGGAGTTGTTGTCTAATCAGCTTCACGATCGAGAATGGCATCGAGTAGTACCTCTGCGCCAAAGCGAATCGGATCGGTGCAAGGCAATCCTGTTTCTTCTTGGGTGATTACGATCGCACCCGCTGCCTCATCCTCATTCAGATGTGCCGTATTTAAAGCAATGCCCGCAACCTTAGTCGGCGCAAACGATCCTCCGGCTGCCGCGACTGTTTCATAGACCGTCACCACGTCCTTGAGCGGCGGAATTGGTACATGAGGAAAATTGCGGATTTGGAGTTGCCCCGCCCGATGCACCAAGATCAGATGAGTAGGTTGACTTCCCCGCAGTAACGGCAGCGTCGCAGTTGACGCAGGATTAAACAGAGATCCCTGTCCTTCAATGTGCAAAATCTCGTAATTTTTCCCGTGGCGCATCACCAACTGTTCCACGGCTCCTGACGCAAAATCGACTCGGACGGCATCTAGCGCAATCCCATCGCCTGCAATCATGATGCCTGCCTGCCCAGTGCCCAGGAAGCGCGATCGCAGTCCTCGCTTTTGCCCGACGCGATCGAGTGCCAAACTGGTAGACATCTTGCCGACGCTCATATCGGTTCCCACCGTCAGAACTCTTCGACAGGGCAACTCTCGCGCTTGTCCGCTTCCCACGTTTAAGCCCGGAGGTTCTTGTCTAATATCCCAAATCCACTGCCTGGGTTGAAGCAGTTCTTGAAGCTCGGGAAGGTCGGCTAGACGAGTGTGCAAACCGTTCACAATCGATAAGCCCGATGCAACGGCTTGCGTCAGTTCGGGTAGCCATTCATCCGGCAATGCTCCACCAGATGGCGCAATCCCGATCGCAAGAACGTTAGGTTGATAGGCTAAAGCCTCGGAAACTGAGGCGACAATGGGCGCATCACAAGCAGTATTCGTCAGCGATCGCAGCGATTCAGTCGCACAGTCTCGATCAATCACCACTGCGATCGCATCAGAACGAAAGCGAATCAGTGCCAGTCCTGTCTTTCCTTGGGTTCCCCGAATTCCTCCGCTTAAGAGGACAGCAATGCGATCAGTAGACTTCAACATTGGGTCTACGGAGTCGTATCATCCACATTGAGACGCGGCATTCCCATACTGTAGTTCAGCACGCGGCTATTCAGGTTGTAAGAAATCTCGCCCTTATTGAGTAGCGATCGTACAAAATGTTCGAGATCCGATCCAATTTTGCGTAGGTTATACTCGGTCAAATCTTGTCCGTCATACGACTCAACGAGATCGTCAAATTTGCGATACACCTTTTGCAACGCATCATCGTTCCAGTTCAACTCATTGTCTGGATCAACATCCAGCGTCATAACGTTGTTGCTAGGAACTAACTCGTTATCTTGCACTTCTGCTGTGAAAATATGAATGTGGCGCGTCGTGGACTTCACTAATGTCATAGGTCAAACTAGCTTTTCTTGGCTCTTCTCTTGCAATTGTAGTTGTACTTATGACCGATCACGTCAGCTTACTAAGAGCGAACTTAAAATTTTCACTCCCCATCTTTAGATTCACCCAACCCATCTTTTAACTCCGTCCCTCAACCCTCCTTCACGTCCATGCCTAAAGTCTTAAAACTCCTGTTCATCCGCCACGCCCAATCTCAAGGCAACGTTGAAAAACGGATGCAGGGACATGAAGAGTTTGAGTTATCGGATCTCGGCAGACAGCAAGCCGAAAAGTTATCAAAACACTTATTAGCTGATTCTTGGCGTCCAAGTCACGTTTACAGCAGTCCGCTCAAACGTGCCGCTCAGACAACCGAAATTTTGTTATCAGGGTTTCAATCGGCAATCTTGCCCTCAACGGTGAGCGATCTAATCGATTCCGCCACCGAAGCTCCGCCAGAAGATAAACCGATTCGTCGCCCGATCGTACTGAAATACGCGGAAGAACTCAAAGAATTTCAAAATGGCGTCTTCAAGGGTCTGACTTGGGTAGAAGCACAATCTCGCTATCCCGAGTTCTGTCGCAAACTTGAAGCGTCCTCAGACTGGATTCAGATTCCTGAAGCAGAATCGCTGAAAGACGCTCGCGATCGCGCTCGAAAATTTATACAGCGTTTACTAAATCTTCACAAAGATGGAGATCAAGTCTGGATCGTAAGCCACAGTTGGATTTTGCAGCATTTAATTGCAGAATTACTGGGCAGCGATCGCTCGTGGCGACTGCGTGCTGGAAATACCGCCTTATTTGAATTTTGGCTCGATCGATCGCGTTGGAATTTAGATAACCAAAACCGCTTTAATACTGACCTATGGCAGATTCGGCGCTTCAACGACAATCGTCATTTGCACTAGAAAATAAACCTCTAACTTCGAGACAAAAAACTATTTCTGCACTTTTTGCTAGCTAATCCATACTTCATTCGTGTCGCGGTTCCTGTTTTTTATCTAGTAAAGTCAAATCAAGCGATATATTATCGTATTGGTTTCAAATGCAGGGTCTTTTCATCGTTTACTGCTAAATTCATGATTGCGAATCCAGCGAACGACATCCTTCGACAGGCTCATCAGGGCAGTGTTGCAGCTATCATCCAAGTTCTCAACGACAAACTTGCGGATTCGGGAGTACGAACTCGCGCTATTTTTGCAAACGGCGTGTTGCAATTGCTGTGCGAAGCTCCGACCGCCGAACAGCTAGAGCAAACCTATTTGATCGATCGCATCCGCCAAACCCTCGAATCGATTTCGCCAAAGAACATTCGGCGAGTCAATATCAATTCCCGGCTCGTTCGTGAGCAGCAGCTTCTTTGGCTGGATGAGATTCATCGCGATCCCGATGGACAAGTGCTGTGGTCAAAAGAAATATCGCTGAAGTGCAAAAATATTCTTCGCCGAAGCGCTGAAGAGTGGCGCGAAGCGTTTGCTTATAAAGACGATTTTCGGAAGCCGCTATCGGTTCAAGCTGCCCGTGAAAAGCGTTTGTTCGCTAAGGGTGTTTTTGGCGGTTTAGGAATCAGTGCTGCCGTGTTAGCCGCAGGCTGGGGTGCCTACTCTTGGCAAACTGGAGGCTTTCCTCAATTGCTCCAATCTACGTTAGCAATTACGGCGCAGAAGTTGGTTCCTGCATCGGATACAGCCCCAAGCAGTCAGGAAGTGAAGAAGTCTAATCTGGCGCAAGATCCGTTTGCTGTGGCTGTCCGGCTAGCTGAGAAAGCCTCTAAAATGGGTACAACGGCTCAGACGGCTCCACAGAAACAGGACGTTGCGAAGCTGTGGGAACAGGCATCTGAGTTGATGGCATCTGTTCCTAAATCCGACAAACGGAGCGCGATCGCGCAAGATCGTACGGTTCTCTACCGCAAGTACAAAGAATCTACTCTAGAACGACTGAAGTAAATGCTTCTCTAATCGATACTGCGCCCTCGAACCGTTTTTGCTCGACTAGGAACGGCAACGGGCGCTCTTTCAAGGGTGCGTTCTTGAATGTGATGAACCTGGAAGTGGCTTTGCCACATGGCGGGGGCATCCAACGTTTCTCCGCCATGTTTGGTGAGTCGCTGCCTCACTTTACATAGTACTGGAGTATTGACACAGGCTCCCGCCACAATGATTTGCCCCTTCGTTAAAGCAGGCAGTTCTTTCAGCAGATCGCGCCCTGCGGCTTCAACTCCATACTTCAAACTATCTTGATCGACTGGATTCACAATTCGCATAATGAACTGACTCATGCACTGAGACAGCACATCCGAATCTAGTTTTCCAGGACGTTGGGTGATGAGTCCCACGCCTAGCCCAAACTTTCGACCTTCACTAAGAATGGTACGGATCACTGCTTTACAGCGCGAAGGCTCGTTAGAAGGCGCAAATCGATGGGCCTCCTCTAATAGAATGAAAACCGGGAACGGCAAATAATGTTCGTCTGTTTTGGCAATTAATTCCTTGTGAGTGTTCATCCGGGCTTGATTCGTCTGCCGGAGAACGGCGGCACAAATGACCTGCTGTTCCTCTTGGCTGATCTCATTCATCTGTAGAACAGTGACTTGCCCCGGTTCAAATAGTTCTTTGGGTCCAATACTGTGTTCTAGCGGGTGGAAGTACTGCGATCGCTCCAGTCGCTCCAATTTCCACTCCAGCGCAGGAGCCGACGAACCAGATTTCTCATTACCATCATCATCGACTTGAATATCGGCTTCTCGCACCGCCGCGATTAAGTCCTGAATGCCCCAGCGATAGTCCCCTTTCTTGTGTCGCTGCAACAACCGATAGGCTTTGTTAAGAATCGATTGTTGACGATCGCTCATCTCGGGCAGCAGCGTCAAGACATCGTAATAATCCAATGACGACACCCGAATTCTAATATCATCTGGCGTCATCACTTTTACCTTTGGCGCATAGCCATCGGGTGTTTGGAAGCTAGGATGCCCTCGCATGTCCGTTAGCGTTCCATATTCACCATGCGGATCAAAAATTAGAACTGCCGCTCGGTTGTGCGGCAATAGCAGTTCTTCGACCAAGACTCCTGCGGTATAAGATTTTCCCGATCCTGTACCTGCCAAAATCGCCATGTGCGTGCTAACTAGCTCTTTCACATCAAGCGCGATCGGCACAGCATCTCCTTCTCTTAGCAGCAATGACCCAATGTGTGCGGCTCCTACTTCCCGCGGCTGCTTGCGGTTAAGAATGTGCCGCAACATATCATCGTCTGCTAAATGCACCTTCGCCCCTGGATCGGGCGTCTTGCGAGGATTCATAAAGCCCAGTGCGGTGTGAAAATAACCAATCACATCAACGCTGACTTCGTAAATCTCAGGATTGGCGTATGTGAATCCAACGAGCGCCGCGATCGCTTCTGGGCTAATTTCTGTATCTGCAAAAATACGGTCAGGTAAGTGATCAATCAATCGCCTATCCGAAATTTTGCCCAAAATTTTGCGCGGCTCTCCAGCTTCAGAAACTTGGTAGTATACGTACTCGCCAATCTTGACATAGCGATTGTCCGATGTAATGAATACATACTGATTGCCGTTTTCACCCGGACCTTTGACCGTGCCAACGACGCCAGAAGAAGGGGAATGCTCTCTGCTCATGGGCAAAACCGCCTGCTGTGATTCACCTAATGTCCGTTCAAGTGTACTATGCCAACGCCGAAAGAACGAATAAAACCAGCAATTTTCGCCGCTTTATTCTCGCATTCTACTTAGCTTCATGTCTTGTCTCTCCCCTTCGCCTACACCTCTTGACTTTATTTTGTCTTTTAGGTTTTCAATCACGCGAATTTACGGATACTCTTCATGTCTGCACACGCTAACCTGAAAGCAAGGAGCATGACTAAAGAGGCGTAGGTAAAAAGGTACCAACTTTAACAACAATGCCAACTTTTCTCTAGTCGCTAACAGCTACTCTGCCAGCCTGACTTTAAGGTGAGTTGACTCGAAGGTACTGTAAGCACGGGCATATGACAGGATGCAAGCAAGAATTTCGCGATCGCAGCCAGAATTGCAAGAAGTGATGGGACGAGTCATGGACTCCCTAAATCCTAGAGAAGACCTTCTTCTCGTTCAATCCAATTGTGTACCTTTACTATCTAGCTATCCCGTCGAGCCTACGGCATCGCACTCAATATCGAGTCCGTCTAGCCATAGCTCATTAGAGGTGATAGCAGCGCGACGGCTGATGCAAGTTGTAGCGACCGCTGCGCCTGTGTGTGCCTTGTTTAGCCTTGCAGAAACGTTAAGCCAAACCTTCGGCGCAGCAGGGTGTGTTATTTCGGTGCAAGCCAGTTCTACCGTGTCTGAACAGTTGATCTACTGGTTTTCTAATTCGCAGATTGCCACTACACTGCCAGAAATCGTATCTCACCACAATGCGATTAGTGTGGAAGGCAAGCTTGAAAGAACCGCAGCCAGATTTGAGGAATCTACTGATGTATTTACTCTAGAGCTACAGCATAGCGACAGCGTTTCAGGAACAGTAATCAGTCTAGCCACTCAGTGTCAAGGGCAGACGAATGCAGTAGTTAGCTTGCTGCGAGGCTCTGAAGGATCGCTTATGTCAGTTTCTGATTGCCCGGTTGACTACTGGACAGAAGCTGAAGTAAATACGTTCAACACAATTGCTGATCAAGTGGCCGTTGCAATTTCGCAGATTTTATTGCAGCAACGAGTTCACAAGCAAGCTCAGTACCAAACGCTACTGCGACAAGTCACTTTGGCGATTCAAAATTCTGCTGAACTGTCACAAGTTACAGAACTTGCCATTCGAGGAACCGCACAAGCGCTTGGAGCCGAACGTGCATTTTTATTGCGATTGAAGTATTGGGATCCTAGGCAAAGCTTGCGGATTGTCGATCGCGTTCCTCCAAAAGCAAGAGTAATCGTCGACTGCCACTGGCAGCACAGCTCGTTAGAACTGTCTAGCTCGGAAGACCTAGAGGCGGTATTGCCCTTGAGCCAATCGTTTTGGGCGTCCGAGTGTGTGATCTGCCAGACCGCCCTCAACAGCACAGAGGAATTTCTCACATTTTCAAACAAGTCTGCTTTTCCATCGCTGACCGAGACGACTAGCATCGCTCCGATCTTCGATCCTGAAACAATGGCTTCTTTGATGCTAGTTCCGCTTGAGAGCAAAAATCGCCTACTTGGGTTTATTGCATTGCAGCAGCGTCAACCCCGGACTTGGCTGCAAGAAGAAGTCGAACTCGTTGAATTGGTCGCGGCTCAAGTGAGTTCAGCGATTTTGCAAAAAGAGACGCTGCGCCAAGTTGAATCGCTCGTTGAGGAACGGACATCTCAACTTCAGCAGAGCTTAGAGCTTCAAGCCAAGTTGTACGAGATCACTCGTCGGCAAATTGAGAAGCTACGGGAAATGAATCAACGAATGGATGAATTTCTCAGTACGCTAAGTCATGAACTGCGGACACCACTGACTAGCATGATGCTGGCAATTCGGATGCTGCGGGAAGCAAATTTATCGCCAGAGCGGCGTCAGCAGTATCTCAATATTCTGGAGCAGCAGTGTGCCCAAGAGACAAGCCTGATCAATGATTTATTAGCGCTGCAAGAATTAGAAACGAAACAGGTTGCTTTCCAGTTTCAGCAGGTCAATCTTAATCCAGCGATTCAAGATTTGGTGCAATCGTTCCATCAGCGTTGGGCGCTCAAGGGTTTGAAGTTAGACATGGACTTGCCGCCGCGATCGCCGAAGTTTAATACAGATGTAGCGAGCTTTAATCGAATTTTGTTGGAACTGCTGACCAACGCTGGAAAATACGCTGATCCGAATAGCACTATTTTCCTGAAAATATCACAGATGCCTGGACAACAAATTCAAGTGATGTTGTCAAATATTGGCTCTGGTATTTCTGAAGAAGAGCTACCTCATATTTTTGATAAGTTCCGTCGCTGTCAAGGAATGACAAAAAATGCGGTTTCAGGTACCGGCTTGGGACTTGCCCTAGTGAAGAGTTTAGTCCAGCACCTGAACGGAACAATCACAGCCTCAAGTCTGCCAATGGATGGGTCTCAGTCTTACGAAACCTGTTTTACCATTTTGTTGCCGCAAAACCTTGACCTTGGTGAGTAGTTGACCTTGGTGAGTAAAAATAATTTGTAATTTGTAGCTGATCAATACTGTGGCAATGCGGTGAATGATTTAGTTGAGTGATCCTTTGGAGTTTGGCAACGCCAATCGCTAATTCATTGGCTCTTTCATCAAGCGATGTCGATTTGGATCTCATCGTTTAGCATGCAGCAAGATTGAGAAATTCAGTCCTTCTGCCAGCCTCTATTCCTATGAGTTTGGCAAGGTGGATCGAAGTTGACTACAAATTACCTGCCTTAGCTGGGTATAATGCCTGAAGTTATGTTACAAACCACGGCCCCATCGTTACGCTGGCAACGGCATCAATCGTCCACCTTGGCTCGACAGGTGGATATTTCGAGGTCGGCAGGTAAGCTTGCCTACTATTTGTGGTGCGACCGTAACTCGACAACGCTTTCTTCAGCTCATCGAAACCGCCGCGCTCAGTGGCTAGTTGGTACGTTGCTTGATTTAGGTCCAACGTTTATTAAACTGGGACAGGCGCTTTCGACTCGCGCTGATCTGCTGCCGCTAGAGTATGTCAAAGCGTTGGGGCACCTCCAGGATGGCGTACCGGGATTTGACCCAAATCATGCGATCGCGATCATTGAGTCAGAGCTTGGCAATCCGCTTCAGACGTTATACCAGGAATTTGAGAAGACTCCAATCGCGGCGGCAAGTTTAGGACAGGTGCATCGCGCTCGACTTCATACTGGGGAAGAAGTTGTTGTCAAGGTTCAGCGTCCGGGGTTAGAGCAACTATTTGAAACCGATTTTCAAGCGCTGGGGCGATTGGTGAACCTGATCACGCGCTTCTTTCCTGTGGCGAAGCACTACGATCTCAAAGCAATTCACCAGGAGTTTTCAGAGATTCTATCTCGTGAGATTGACTATGTTCAGGAAGCGATGAACGCCGATCGCTTTCGTCACAACTTTGTCAATCATCCCCGCATAGTAGTTCCGAAAATTTATCCTCGCTATACGACTCGGCGTGTGCTAACGATGGAGTACGTGCCGGGAATCAAAGTCAACGATCGGCAAAGCTTGATGGCGATCGGGCTTGATCCTAAAGAGATCAACCATTTAGGAATTTGCGCCTATCTCAAACAGTTGCTTCAAGATGGTTTCTTTCAAGCCGATCCCCATCCTGGAAATATGGCGGTTAGCTATGATGGCAAGCTCATCTTCTACGATTTCGGCATGATGGCGGAAGTGCAGCCAATCAATCGGAATCAGATGGTTCAGACCTTTTTTGCTGTGCTAAAGAAGGACACCGATCAGGTGATCCAAACGATGATTGATATGGGCTTGATCGAGCCGACGTCTGATATGACTCCCATCAAGCGAATTGTCAGTGTTTTAGTCGAGCGATTTGCGGATAAGCCGATTGAGATGCAGGCATTTAAGAGCTTGAGAAACGAGTTATACACTGTGTTTGAGCAGCAGCCGTTTCGCCTGCCTGCTAAAATGACCTTTATTGTCAAAGCCTTAACGACTTTAGATGGTGTGGCGCGAGATCTTGATCCGCAGTACAACTTGCTCGCTGCCGCCAAGCCATTCGTCAAAAGTTTGGCCACTCTTCCCGCGTCTCAAGGGGGAGGAATGGGAGAACTGGCGCGACAAGCAAAAAGTTTTGTAACGTATCAACTGACAAAACCCAACTCGACACAGCAAGCTATTCGACGGTTAGAAGAACGGCTAGTGCAGGGAGAATTGCAGATGCAGTCGCAGCTAGTGGAGCGCGATCGCTCGATCAAAGTTCTCAAGCTGACGCTCAAAACACTGATTTACGGCTCTCTGACTGGGTTCTCATCCCTAATTGGAGTTCTACTTTTAACCAGTGCTTCGTATGCAGGTGGGGCGGTAGCAGCATTCATCATTGCGGCAGTGTCGGGGGTGATGCTGCTCAAGTCGTTCATTCACGTTTTGCTTCAAGGACGAATTAATCGATTGATTGATCAGTAATTTTCCAGAAGTTCACTTTAGGGTGTAGAACAGATCAAGAACAATTTGACGTTTCTGCATCCGACATATGATTGCTGCTTCCGGTCGAGGGTTTTGGCGGTTTTGGATCTTTGCGTTTTTGACGGGTTGGATTGCGATCGCGGTAGCGGCGTGTAATCCCCAAGACTTTAAAACGCAAGCCGCACAGACCACCCAAATTGTTGCTCGGATGGGGTCGGGACCGAAAACGTTTAACTATGCAATGAACGATTCGTCCCCCAATATTTTTGGTTATACCTACACAGGACTGATTGATACAACAGGCGCGGGAGTGCTAGAGCCTGGCTTGGCTGAGTCCTGGAAGGTTTCAGACGATAAACTCAAATTTGTCTTTACGCTGCGAGAGGGGCTGAAGTGGTCAGATGGGCAGCCATTAACCGCAGACGATGTAATTTTTACGTTTAAAGATATTTACTTTAATCCTAAAATTCCGACAAATGTACGGAGTATTTTTGCGATCGGTGAATCACGAGCTTTACCTGCTGTGAAGAAAGTCAGCGATCGTCAAGTTGAATTCACGCTACCAGAGCCGTTTTCTCCGTTTCTGCGAAGTATTTCTCAGTCTGCTATTCTACCGGCTCACGCTCTACGGAAAGCCGTTGTAGAGAACGACCCAAAGGGGAACCCAAAATTTATTTCAACCTGGGGAACCGGAACAAATCCGAGTGAGATTGTAGTGAATGGTCCGTACCGAATCGCTGCTTATAATCCGAATCAGCGCATTGTGTATGAGCGAAATCCTTACTACTGGCGCAAAGATCAGCAAGGTCGCCCCCTGCCGTACATTGAGCGAGTTGTGTCGCAAATCGTTGAATCGAGTGATACAGCCTTGATTCAATTTCGATCGGGGAGTTTAGACGTTTTGGATATTGGTCCAACGTCGTTTCAGCTCCTCAAAGCAGGAGAGAAGCGAGGAAACTTCACTATTTACAATGGCGGAACTTCGGCGGGCACTTCGTTTATTGCATTTAACCTGAATCAAGGAAAACGCAATGGTAAACCGCTTCTCAACCCGATTAAATCTCGCTGGTTTAATACCGTTGAGTTTCGGCAAGCGGTTGCTTATGGCATCAATCGTTCTGCCATGATTAACAACATTTATCGGGGATTAGCAGAACCTCAAGATTCTCCGGTTGCAACTCAAAGTCCTTACTATTTGTCTCCTCAACAAGGCTTGAAAGCGTATGACTATAATCCGCAAAAGGCGAAAGAATTACTAAAGTCGGCAGGATTTAAGTACGATGCTCAAGGTCAACTTCTAGATTCGGGCGGCAATCGAGTCCGGTTTACCATTAACGGCAACTCTGGAAGTCGGACGGTCGAAGCCTTGCTTTCACAAATTAAAGGAGATTTGAGCAAGATTGGAATTCAGGTTGATGCACAAATTATTGATTTTGGAACTTTGGTAGAAAAGATTACCAATAGTTTGGATTTTGATTGCGTCTTTTTAGGCTTTGGCAATGATGTTGATCCAAATAGTGTGGCTAACTTGTGGCAGCCTGATGGGGAATCTCATCTATTCAATCAAAAGCCTTTAACTGGGAAAGTTGAAGGGCGAGTGGTTGCCGACTGGGAAGCAGAAATTGGTAGCATTTTTACTCAGGCAGCGAGAGAATACGACGAAACGAAACGAAAAGCGCTGTATGTCAAAATGCAGCAAATTGCTCAAGAAAAGCTTCCCTTGATTCACTTAGTCAATTCGTTAGCGTTCTCGGCGGCGCGAAACACAGTTAAAGGTGTTGAACTGTCACCACTGAGATATGAACAAACGATGTGGAATGTGGCGAAGATGCAAGTCATTGAAGATAAATAGATTGTGCGTCCTTTGTTGATATTTGCCTGCTATGACAGTTAGAGGATTGACGGTTCAAAGAGGTTGGCGTTGGGTTTGTGCGATCGCGCGATTGGCAAAGTCAAGTTCCAAAGGATTGCTAACTGCATTTCTGTTTGCGATCGCGCTTTTGCTTCCATTTACATTAGCAAGCTGTAATGCTCAAGATTACAAAACTCAAGCCGCCCAGGTTTCTCAACTCGTATTAACAGCACCGAGCGATCCCCAGACGTTTAACTACGCTAATAATCAATCCTTTCCCAATATCTTTCTGTTTACCTATGCGGGACTAACGAAAGAGAATGGATTAACGGGCAAATATGAGCCAGATTTAGCTGAATCATGGACGATTTCTGAAGATAAAAAGCAAGTCATCTTTACGTTAAGACCTAATTTGAAATGGTCGGACGGAATGCCATTAACGGCAGATGACGTAGTTTTTACGTATCAAGATGTGGTCTTTAATCCTGATGTTCCAACCGACATGAAGGATGGAATTCAGATTGGCGTCAACAAAGTGTTTCCAAAGATTCGCAAGCTAGACGAGCGGCGAGTGGAGTTTACCTTACCCGAACCATTTGCACCATTGATTGCCGCAACAGCGGGACCGACGGGCATTTTAATTATGCCGAAACATGCCCTAGAAGAATCAGTGCGATCGCGCGGGAAAGACGGCAATCTTAAATTTATTTCGACGTGGGCAGCCGATACGGAGCCGTCTAAAATTGTCACAAATGGCCCTTATCAGTTGGAAAGTTATGTTCCGGGACAGCGAATGATCTTGAAGCGCAATCCCTACTATTGGCGCAAAGACGGGCAAGGCAATCCATTACCAAAAGCGGAGCGCATCGTTTGGCAAATTATCGAAAATCAAGACACACAATTGCTGAAGTTTCGCTCAAGAGAACTCGATGTCATTGGAGATGTTCGTCCATTACGCCCAGAGTATTTTTCGCTGTTGAAAAAAGAGGAAAAGCGGGGCGATTTTAAGGTCTACAATGGCGGCCCTTGGTCTGGCGTATTGTATATGGCGTTTAACCTCAATCAAGCTACCAAGGGCGGTAAGCCGATTGTTGATCCTATTAAATCCCGCTGGTTTAATAACCTTGCGTTTCGCCAAGCCGTTGCGTATGGGATTAATCGCGAACGAATTAACAACAATATTTTTCGCGGATTGGGTGTAATTCAGAACTCATTTATTTCGGTGCAGAGTTCTTTCTTTCGGTCGCCAAAAGAGGGACTAAAAGTATACAACTATGATTTGCAAAAAGCCAAAGACTTACTTAAAAATGCAGGCTTTAAATATGATTCAAAGGGTCAACTGTTTGATGCGGAAGGTCATCGCGTCCGATTTACTCTCACAACCAACTCAAACAATTTAGTCCGGGTTGGAGTTGGTGCTCAGATTAGGCAAGACCTCTCCAAGCTCGGAATGCAGGTTGATTACAGCACCGTTAACTTCAACACCTTGAGCGAAAAGCTGAGTACGACTCGCGATTGGGATGCTCACATCATCGGGTTTACGGGTGGGTTAGAACCTCATGGTTTAGCTAACTATTGGATGTCAAGCGGGGCATCTCACTATTTCAATCTAGCGCCACAAACAGGTCAACCTGAGCTTAAAGGATGGCAAGCAGCCGAGTGGGAAAAAGAAATCGATCGGCTCTTTATTGAAGGAGCTAGAGAACAAGATCCTCTAAAACGGAAGAAAATTTACGGGGATTTTCAAGAGCTAGTGCAAGCGCAATTGCCTGTCATTCTTTTAGTGAATGATTCTGCATCAATGGCAGTGCGCGATCGCGTCGATGGCTTGAAATATACTGGGCTGCCAAGCTGGGGCTTGTGGAACATTGAAGAACTTGAAGTCACCCAGCAAAAATAGAGCTTTTGCGCTTAAAAAATGCCCTGTGGAAATGGGTTCTGGTAGAGTCTGCGATCTGAAGGTCCGATTTGAAGAACTGCGATCGCGTAAGGTAAAGTCTTATCATCAGCAAAGGCAAAGCGAATTGCATCCCTCGTCCTGCGATCGCGCTCTGCGATGACCTCTGACTTCTTCGAGAGAAGATTTCGGTGCACGATTGTAGGTGCTCATCGCGCGTAATGCAGACGGTACTGTGCCAATTCTGTCTCTGGATAGAATCAAATTTGTAACAAAACATTATCCTGATTAGTTACGTCACACCGTTCTTCAAAGCCCTAACTCGCTTCTATAAAAAATAAAAGTCTATGCACCTTGCACTCTGGCCCGGAAATGTTTATCCACTGGGCGCATATTGGGATGGAAAAGGAACTAATTTTGCTCTATTTTCGGAACATGCAACGGGGGTAGAACTCTGCTTATTTGATGCATCTGGTCAAGAAACCCGCGTGGCGCTAAAGGAAGTTAGTAACTTCGTTTGGCACGGCTACATTCCAGGAGTCGGACCAGGACAACGCTACGGCTATCGAGTACAGGGACCCTACGAGCCGGAAAACGGGCATCGGTTTAACCCAAACAAATTATTGATTGATCCCTACACCAAAGCGATCGACGGGGATGTGGGCAATGGTCCCGAACTGTTTGGCTATCGTTGGAACGATCCGGCAGAAGATCTGTCCTTCTCGGAGTTAGACAGTGCGCCCTTGATGCCGAAATCGGTGGTTGTCGATCAATCATACGATTGGGGAAACGACACACTGCTTCGGACGCCGTGGCACGAGACGATCATTTACGAGGTGCATGTCAAGGGTTTTACAAAGCTCCATCCAGCCATTCCGGAAAAACTGCGGGGAACCTATGCTGGAATGGGGCATCCCGCCGCGATCGAGCATCTTCAGCGACTTGGAATTACGGCGGTTGAGTTGATGCCCGTGCATCACTTCCTCGCCTATCCAGGCTATCTTGCTGATAAAGGACTGCAGAACTATTGGGGATACGATTCGGTTAACTACTTCGCGCCCTATTCGGGATACTGCGCAAGCGGCTCGCTGGGAGAGCAGGTTAACGAATTTAAGGACATGGTGAAAGCGCTGCACAAAGCAGGCATTGAGGTGATTCTAGATGTGGTGTATAACCACACGGGTGAAGGCAATCGTCTCGGTCCTACGCTATCGCTGCGGGGCATTGATAACCGCAATTACTATCACACCGTGACGGACAACCAGCGGTACTACATGGACTTCACCGGATGCGGCAATACCCTGTTTATGGGGCATCCGCAAGTGCTAAAGATGGTGATGGACAGCTTGCGCTACTGGGTGACCGAAATGCACGTAGACGGCTTCCGGTTTGATCTGGCATCGGCATTAGCGCGGGAGTTATTTGAGGTGAGCAGCCTTGCCGCGTTCTTCGATATCATTCACCAAGACCCAGTTCTAGCGGGTGTGAAACTGATTGCTGAGCCGTGGGATGTGGGCGACGGCGGCTATCAAGTGGGTAACTTTCCGGTGCTGTGGTCAGAATGGAACGGCAAGTATCGCGACACGGTGCGAGATTTTTGGCGCAGTGTCGACAGTACCTTAGGCGAGTTTGCGTACCGACTAACTGGCAGTCCTGACCTATATTTTCAAACCAATGGACGCCGCCCGAATGCCAGTATTAATTTCATCACGGCTCATGATGGGTTCCCGCTCCGAGATCTGGTGAGCTATAACGAAAAGCACAATGGGGCAAACGGCGAAGGGAACCGGGACGGAGAGAGCCATAATCGCTCGTGGAACTGCGGAGCCGAAGGAGAAACGGATGATCCAGAAGTGCTGCAACTGCGCGATCGCCAGCAGCGCAATTTCCTCACCACATTAATGCTGTCGCAAGGCATTCCGATGATGCTGGCAGGAGATGAATTAGGGCGATCGCAGCAGGGCAACAACAATGCCTATTGTCAGGATAGCGAGATTTCTTGGCTGCACTGGTCGCTAGAAGAGAAATCTGATGAGTTTATCAACTTCTGCCGTGAGTTAATCTATTTCCGGCGTCAACATCCGGTGTTTCGACGGCGCAAGTGGTTTCAAGGTCAGTCGATTCGAGGAACGGAAGCGGATATTGGCTGGTACAACCCCGATGGCATGGCGATGACGCAAGAGCAGTGGGACGTAGGTTACGCGAAGTCGATGGCGCTGTTTCTCAATGGCAATAAGATTCCGAGTCCGGGTCCTCAAGGTCAACGTATTAGCGATGACAGCTTTTTGCTGTTCTTTAACGCTCACTACGAGACGATCGAGTTTACGCTTCCAGAAGGATTCCAGGCGGATCAGTGGCAGATGTTGATTGACACGAAGGAACCCCGGTTTGTAACGGACGATCGCATCTTTACCGGAAATCAAGCTGTACCTGTGATCGGTCGAGCGATCGTAGTTTTGCGCCAGTTGCAGTAGATCCTTCTACTGATTCAAATTCCGTCTGTAAATCATCAATAAACCAGCATCACCTCCAAACATCTGAATATGGACATGCAAGTTGGCGCTCGTTATCTGGGCAATGGACAGTGTAAGTTTACGGTTTGGTCGCCAAACGTCGAGGCAATGTCGGTGCAAATTGTGTCTTCGGCTCAACAGATTCCAATGCAGCGATCGCAGGGGGATTATTGGCAGGTAACGGCAGAAGACATTTTGCCAGAAACGCTGTATTTTTATCAGTTAAACAATCAAGACGCTCGGCCTGATCCCGCCTCGCAGTCGCAGCCCCAAGGGGTACATGGTCCGTCTCAAGTAATTGATCATGCGTTTGAGTGGACAGACTATGACTGGTCAGGTGTGACGTTAGAAGACATGATCATTTATGAATTGCATGTCGGTACGTTTACACCAGAAGGAACGTTTGAGGCAATCATTCCGCACATTCAAACGTTAAAAGAATTAGGCGTCACCGCGATCGAGTTGATGCCGATTGCCCAATTTCCGGGAGATTCTCCCACTGATGATCCGGCTGCTTACCGCAACTGGGGCTACGATGGCGCGTACATCTATGCCGTGCAAAATTCCTACGGCGGCGTAAACGGCCTTAAACACTTGGTGGATGCCTGTCATGCTCAAGGCATGGCGATCCTGCTTGATGTGGTCTACAACCACTTTGGGCCTGAAGGAAATTACATCAGTCAGTTTGGCTCTTATTTTACCGAGTCGTATCGCACCCCTTGGGGTAGTGCCGTTAATTTCGACCATGTTCACAGCCATCACGTTCGCAACTTCTTTATTCAGAATGTGCTGTATTGGCTGCGCGAATATCACCTAGATGGGTTAAGGCTAGATGCGGTTCACGCAATTTTCGATTTGGGTGCGAAACACATCTTGGCAGAACTGGCAGAAAACGTGGAGGTGCTGTCAAAAGAGCGGGGACAGAAACTTTATTTAATCGCTGAGAGTGATGCCAACGATCCGCGTGTGATTCGTCCGATCGATCGCGGCGGATATAGCATGGATGCTCAGTGGAGCGATGACTTTCACCATGCGCTTCATGCCTTGTTGACGGGAGATAAGATTGGCTATTACCAGGACTTTGGTAAATGCGAACAGTTAGCCAAGGCGTATGAAGATTGCTTCGTGTATGACTGGCAGTATTCTCCTCACCGTCAGCGCTTTCACGGCGATCGCTGCCCCGATCGTCCATCGAGCCAATTTGTCGTGTGCAGTCAAAATCACGACCAAGTTGGAAATCGGATGCTGGGCGAGCGAATGACGCAACTGACTTCGTTTGAGGGATTAAAGTTAGGTGCAGGTGCGCTGCTCCTGTCGCCGTTTATTCCGCTCCTTTTTATGGGAGAAGAGTATGGAGAACCAGCGCCGTTTACTTATTTTGTGAGTCACTCCGATCCAGATTTGATCCACGCTGTTCGAGAAGGTCGAAAGCGGGAATTTGCGGCGTTCCATGCGCAAGGTGATCCTCCTGATCCCGAATCAGCAGAGACATTCCAAATGTGTAAGCTGAACTGGGATAAACGCAAGGAAGGAAAACATCGTGCGCTGTGGTTGTGGTATCAGCAACTGATTGAATTACGCAACACGATTCCTGCCCTGGTGAACCGCGATCGCACTCACTTAAAAGCAGGATTTGATGAAGAGAAAAGGCTGGTTTGGTGGCGTAGATGGAGCGAAGATAATCAAGTATTTTGTCTGATGAATTTCAATCAAAACGATGTGGTTTATGCCCCTAACCTGCCAGAGAGCGGTTGGGAGAAATTTCTGGATTCTACTGATAAGAAATGGATGGGCGATGGCTCTCAATTACCCGAAAAGATAGATGCGGAGCAAGAATTAGCTGTGCGATCGCAGAGCTTTGTGCTTTACAGAATCTAACGCTTACCCTCTAAATTTTTAGCTTTATGCGAATTCCTACAGCTACCTATCGAATTCAATTCAACTCCAACTTTCGGTTTGATCAGGCAAATCAAATCGTGAACTATCTCGCGCAGTTAGGAGTTTCTGACCTCTATGCTTCGCCAATTTTCAAAGCAACAACAGGCAGCACGCACGGATATGATGTTGTTGACCCAACGCAGTTAAATCCTGAACTTGGTACACGAGAATCGTTTGATGCTTTAGTTAAAGACTTGCAGCAGCATGAGATGGGATGGTTGCAAGATATTGTGCCGAACCACATGGCATACAGCAGTGAAAACCAGTGGTTGATGGATCTGCTTGAAAATGGCGTTAACTCAGACTACGTTGCTTATTTTGATGTCGCTTGGAACTCTCCGTTTGAATCCAGCGATGAAGCAATTTTAGTGCCGCTATTGGGTAATTTCTATGGGCAGTCTTTAGAGAATGGCGAGATTCAGCTAAAGTATGACCAGAATGGATTGAGCGTTAATTACTACAGCTTGAGCATTCCGCTTAATTTAGAGTCTTATGGAACATTTCTCACCCATAACTTAGGCAAACTTGCAAAGGCGTTAGGTCGCAGGGAGCCAAACTTTATTAAGCTATTAGGTATACTTTATCTGGTTAAAAACGTAGCTTCTGATATTACCGGAAAGCAGCGTCAAGACCAAGTTGAGTTTGTCAAAGGATTGCTATGGGAACTGTATAGTGACAATGCAGAAGTTAGAAGCTTTGTTGATGAAAACATTCAAGCTTTTAACGGAGAAACCAGCAATTCCGAAAGCTTCAATCTTCTGGACAATTTACTCTCTCAACAGTTCTTTCGCCTTGCGTATTGGAAAGTTGGAGCAGAAGAAATTAACTATCGGCGCTTCTTTACCGTAAATGAACTGATTTCGGTCAAGGTCGATGAGACAAAAGTGTTTAATCACACTCATGACTTAATCGCTCAGCTCGTAAAAGATGGAGCGGTTACAGGATTAAGAATTGATCACATTGACGGGCTTTATGATCCGACTCAATATTTGCATTCGCTTCGCGAGAAAGTAGGAGATACCTACGTCACGGTTGAAAAGATCTTACAGCCTGGAGAAGATTTACCGTCTGTTTGGGATACACAAGGAACGTCTGGCTACGACTATTTGAACTACGTGAATAGTGTCTTTTGTAAAACCAAAAATCAGGAGCAGTTTGACGAAATTTATCAAAATCTGATTGGGTTTCAAGCAGATTTTGAGAAAGTTGTTTCTGATAAGAAGGGCTTAATTATTGATAAAAATCTAGCAGGTGATATTGATAATCTAGCATTTTTGCTGAAAAAGATTTCCGGCCGATATCGCTACGGAAATGACTTTACAATCAATGGTCTGAAGCGTGCGATCGCAGAGGTTCTCACGCGCTTTTCGATCTATCGAACTTACACCACAGCAGAGGGTGTTTTGGACAGCGATCGCCCCTACATTCAAGACGTAATTCAAAATGCCAAAGAGCAAGCCTCTCTGCTAAATAATGAACTCAACTTTATTGAAAAATTGTTGCTGCTAGATTATGACAGTTCTCTAACGCAAACCGAGAAAGAGCAGTGGCTTTACTTTGTGATGCGAGTGCAGCAGTATACGGGGCCGTTAATGGCAAAAGGCGTTGAAGATACTGCATTTTATGTCTATAACCGATTGATTTCTCTCAATGAAGTCGGAGGCGATCCAGATCGGTTTGGCATTGCGATCGCTGAGTTTCACGGCTACAACCAGTATCGTCAGGCGCATTGGTCGAACGCTATGAGTGCCACTTCATCTCACGATACGAAGCGGGGTGAAGACGTTCGCGCTCGCATCAACGTCCTGTCAGAAATTCCTGATGAATGGCAGCAGCAACTTCGCACCTGGCTTGAGCTAAACCGAAAGCACAAAACCAAAGTCAAAAACGTTCTGTTCCCCGATCGCAACGACGAGTATGCGCTTTACCAAACCTTGATCGGTGCGTTTCCCTTTCTAGAGCAAGAGCAAGAAAGCTTTACCCAACGGGCAAAAGATTATCTGTTAAAAGCAATTCGGGAAGCCAAGGTTTACACGGCTTGGTTACGTCCTAATGCCGCTTATGAAGACGCTTGTATGCGATTTGTTGACGCGGTGCTTGAGCCGTCTGAGGAAAATCCATTTCTTCAGTCACTGTTACCGTTTCAGAAGAAGGTGGCGTTTTATGGAATTTTCAACTCGTTGTCACAAGCGCTGTTAAAAATAACATCGCCTGGAATTCCAGACTTTTACCAAGGCTGTGAACTTTGGGATCTCAGTCTTGTTGATCCAGATAATCGTCGCCCTGTTGACTTTGAACAGCGCCAAGCGTTTCTAGACGATATTCAACAGCGAATTCAATCTGACATTTCTAGCCTTGTTACCGAGTTATTAGAAACGAAAGAAGATGGCAGAATCAAGCTGTTTCTGACGGTGCAAGCGTTGAAAGCCAGAACAAAATATCTATCTGTGTTTCAAAAGGGAAGCTACCAGCCGTTAGAGGTCGAAGGTGCGCTGCACGACCACGTGATTGCGTTTGCTAGAAGCGAAGGTAGCACGACCCTGATCACCGTTGTCCCCCGCTTTCTAACCGCGATCGTGCAACCTGGTGAACATCCGCTCGGGACTCAAGTGTGGTCGGATACCAAAGTGAAGTTGCCTGCACGCTCGTCTTCAGGGTGGCAAGATGCGATTACGGGTCAGATTATCCAACACGACGAGGCTTTACCCGTAGGTGACGTGCTTAGCCAGTTTCCGGTTGCGCTGCTGGTTAGCAGAGAGTAAGTTGAACAAGCTAACTTAAAGGGTTGAACTTAGCTTCTGGCACAGTCAATCGCGTTCAAGAAACGTTACGATTCAACTATATCGTTTAGTCAGTGTTGCCTTATGTTTCTGACCGAATTATCCCCCTTTCTTAAAGAACTGTCCCAACAGCCGATCGCATTTTTGGGTGGTTTGGCGTCGGGTTTCCTGCGGTTGAGCCTAGCCGATGATCCAGTGAAAAGCTGGCTGGATCAACAAACGGGATCAACCGTTTATCCGTCCGCAACCACCGACACTGGAAACGGTAGCGGCCCGCAATCGATTTCAATTGATTAGATTCAATTGATGAGAGGTCTGATTAGGGGACGCGATCGCGCCACACAACTGTGTCGAGATCAGGAGGCTATTAGAAGTCCTTGAAAGATTGAGAATAGCCTCACTCCTTCACGCAGGTCTGACCGTGCCGCAACGAGTCTAAGAAGTGGAACAGGTGTTAACGTTTGAGAGAGTGATTCGCGTCTTAGGTCAGCATGAGTGTTTTAACCCTGCAATCGATCAAAAAAGATTTTGGCATCAAAGAAGTGGTTCGTGATGCCAGCTTTAGTTTAGAAGCCAGCGAGAAAGTGGGCTTAATTGGCACAAATGGGTCGGGCAAGTCTACCTTGCTGAAAATGATTGCAGGGCTAGAACCGATCGATAGTGGGCAAATCGTCTCATCGTCCAGCACCCGCATTGTGTATCTTCCACAACAGCCCGATCTCAACGAAAATCTCACCGTTTTAGAGCAGGTGTTTGCCGACAGTGGTGAGCAGATGACGTTGGTGAAAGAGTATGAGCAACTAACAGAACAACTCGCTCATGCAGAGGGCGATACCGATGCGCTGATGGCCCGATTTTCTCGCGTGACGGCACGAATGGATGCGATCGCAGCGTGGGATCTTGAAACCAAAGCCAAAATCATTCTCACCAAATTGGGCATCCATGATTTAGATGTCAAAATTGGTCAGCTTTCTGGTGGCTACCGCAAACGCATCGCTCTAGCAACAGCACTGTTGTCTGAACCCGATGTGTTGCTGATGGACGAACCGACCAACCATTTAGATGCGCTCTCGATCGAGTGGTTACAGAGTTATTTGAGTCGGTATCGTGGGGCGCTGTTGCTGGTGACTCACGATCGCTATTTCCTCGATCGCGTCACCAACCGCATTATCGAACTCGATCGCGGCGATCTCTTCACCTATAGCGGCAATTACTCTTACTATCTAGAAAAAAAAGCAGATGCAGAAGCCTCAGCCGCGAGTACTCAACGCAAGCATCAAGGGGTGCTAAGACGAGAATTAGAATGGCTCAAACGCGGACCCAAAGCGCGAAGCACCAAACAAAAAGCTCGCATTGACCGAGTTCACGACATGCAGAATACTGACTTTAAGCAGAGTCAGGGCAAAGTTGAAATTTCGACAGCCGGGCGACGGATCGGTAAAAAGGTGATTGAACTGCATCATGTTTCTAAATCTTACGATCGCCCCCTAATTAAAGATTTTACCTATCTGTTCAATCCGGAAGACCGAATCGGCATTATCGGTGGCAACGGCGCAGGTAAATCGACATTGATGGATCTGATCACCGAGCGAGTGAAACCCGATACTGGAACCATTGAACTTGGCAGCACCATTCACATTGGTTATTTCAACCAGCATTCTGATGAGTTGCAAGATGCACTGAATGAAGATCAGCGTGTCATTGATTATCTTAAAAGCGTTGCAGAACTCGTTAAAACATCTGATGGAGAAGTGATTACCGCTTCGCAGATGCTGGAGCGATTTTTGTTTCCGCCTAATCAGCAGTACGCGCCAATTCACAAATTATCTGGCGGTGAGAAACGACGGCTATTTCTCCTGCGGGTGTTGATGAGTGCGCCCAATGTTCTAATTCTTGACGAGCCAACCAATGATTTAGACGTGCAAACTTTGTCAGTGCTAGAGGAGTATTTGGAAGACTTCAACGGATGTGTCATTGTTGTCTCCCACGATCGCTACTTTCTCGATCGCACCGTCGATTTCATTTTTGCACTAGAACCCGGCGGCGCTATCCGCCAATATCCTGGTAATTACTCAGTTTATCTAGATTACAAAAAAGCCGAAGAAGAAGCCAATGAAGCATCTGAAGAAAAACAGGTTAAAAACGTTGAGCACGACTCAACGCCGAAAGAGTCGCTGGCAAAGTCTTCAAAGCCCCGCAAGCTTACATTTAAAGAGAAGCGCGAGCTAGAAACTCTTGAAGCTCAGATTCCTAAACTAGAAGATGAGAAATCTAAAGTTGAATACGTGCTGTACAATAGCCCACCCGAAGGGTTTACAGAGCTACAAACGCTGTCCGAAAAATTAGCCACGCTGAGTGAGCAGATCGATACATCGACAGAGCGATGGTTAGAACTGTCAGAAATTGACGCTTAAATTAGGGATATGGGATGCAACTAGGAAGACGCTCGCTCTTAGATCTTGCACCTCATATCCCGCTTTAACAATCTCCAACAATCTACTATCTGTTGACTCAAGTTTCAGAAGAAATTTCAGAAGCAAGCAGATTCGCGAGTTCAGCGTGCATAAAAGCGATATCCGGATCGCGTTGAATGGCGCGATCGTACTTCTGCTCCGCTGCCGTGCCTTGCTGAGACGGCTGGAGCAGTAGACGGGCTTGCTCTAGCAGTTCCTTGATTTGATCTAAAACCATCGGTTCTTTCGCGCTCAATGCCTCGTCGATCTGAACAATAAACTGCGACATCGGACGGAGCCAGCTAAACCACTCATCGTCAAGAACTAGCTGAAAAAATTCGCCCGTCGAGCGGATGGGACCATGCGTTTGCTCATATTCCCCGCGCTCCGAGTCCAGCAGTGCCTTGTGCAGCCGAAGCAACGCAAGGCGTGTGTCCATCAAGCGTTTAAGGGCAATATCGAAAGAGGAAGTAGAAGACATCAGACTACGGCTCGCGATAAACACCTTGTTCCATCTTGTCATATCCGAGCAAATTCAGAATTCCCTTGAGGCTTGCTCACGAATGCGATAGATCCATCAAATTGCACAGCTTATACACCACTCTCGCCGCGACATTTCCATCCCATTCCTGATCGCCGACTTCACATACATCAAAGCCAATAATTTGGCGTCCGCTCTGCACCACTTCGCGGAACAGACAAAACGCTTGCTCTAGCTCCAATCCGCCTGGAACTGGAGTCCCCGTATTTGAGCAGAGTTTAGGATCCAGTCCATCCACATCAAAGCTGATGTAAACCTGTGGTGGCAGTTCCGACACCATTTGTTTGCACAGTTCTAGCCACGAAACACCTGCATACATCTTCTGCTTCAATATCGGATCGTAGTAGGCACTGATGCGTCCCTGCGATCGCTCGATCACCTCCACTTCGTCATGACACAAATCCCGAATGCCAACCTGCACTAGCTTGGAGATTTGCGGCAGTTTCAAGGCGTTGAACATGATGGATGCATGGGAGAATTGAAAGCCTTCGTAAGCGTCGCGCAAATCAGCATGGGCATCAATGTGCAAAATGCCGAAGTCAGAGTAGCGGTCTGCTAACGCCTGCATGTACCCCAGCGGAACGCTATGATCGCCGCCAATCACCCCGACGTGCTTTCCTCGATCCATCGCCGCGATCGCGTGATCAAATAGCCATTGGTTCATCGCTTGGCACTCTTGATTGAGCCGATGCAATCGCTCAGACAAATCGGCATCTTCTTCGACCAACTTGCCTTGCTCTAGATGTTCGATGATACGAGCAGCGTCGCGTCTCAAGGCATCGTTTTTTTCTTGCAGGTGGCTCGGAATCTGCTCCATGAAGATGCCGTGCTGCCACCCGTTGGGGTTGTCAAAGTCAAAAATATCGAGTTGGCGAGAAGCAGCCAGCACCGTTTGAGGACCGGCAGCAGTGCCCGCACGATAGGAAACGGTTACTTCCCACGGCATCCCAAACACAATGATGTTGGCAGACTCGTAGTCGAACGGCAGTCCTAACAGATTGCCGTTATCGACTCCAAGATCGTTTGGATTGAAGCTTTGTAGAATGTCTCTAGTTGCCATGAAGCCGTTTATAGCGAATCGCAGCGCCGTTGATTACTGTTCTAGTTTATCGTCCTTCTAAAGCGACGGAACTTGCAAAGCGTTGCCTTGTTGCGCTCGGCGCTAATCGCTTACGACTCCATAGATTTCTGCAATCTTCTCATCTTGCGCTTGGGGTGAGAAGAGTTCCCATTCAATGCCGTTGGCATCGCGATCGCTAGAGAATCCTTGTGCGGCTTCATCCTCAAAGCCTAGATGCCTTAGTTGTCCAGCACGTTCTGGCAATTGATTGATCGAGAAATTAAGTAAATCGGTTCGCCACATCGCATACTTGTCCAGAACAACAACGGTGGGGTCTTGTCCAAGCCGCTGAGTATAGTCTGCGATCGAGGCTTGAAGATCGTTGACGGCAAGAGCAATATGAAAGCGCTTCATACAATTCTTCTAACAGTAGGCGTAGTTAAACACCATTCAAGTTAAACACCGATTTAACTCTAAAGTTAACTCTAAAGGATAGCTCTGCGGCATTACCTTCCTCATCACACGCCACAGATAACCTCAAACATCCAACAGAAAACTCTTTAACAGCCGACTGATAGAGCCTTTAGGCCGTAGCACGAACGTGCTGCTGGACAGGAATTTGAATAATAAACTCCGTTCCCTTGCCAAGAATTGAAAAACAATCTAACTTACCGCCATGTTTCTCAGTGACAATTTGATAGCTGATTGGCATTCCCATGCCCGTTCCTTTACCGACAGATTTTGTAGTGAAGAATGGCTCAAAAATCCGTTTTTGAACAGATTCAGGCATTCCCATTCCATTATCAGAAATTTCAATTCTTATCCATTTTGAATCAATTGTGGAAGTCCGAATAGTAATCTGACTAGGATTTTCCTGGATCTCCTGATAGGTTCGGTTGACGTTGGCTTCGTCCAGCGCATCAATAGCATTGGCCAAGATGTTCATAAACGCCTGATTGAGTTGACCAGGATAGCATTCCACAGGCGGTAGACTACTATAGTCACGCACAACTTGAATTGCTGGACACTCTGGTCTATCTTTCAAGCGATGTTGCAAAATTAACAGTGAATTATCAATGCCCTCATGAATATCAAAGGCTTTGAAGTCAGCTTCATCGGTTCGTGAGAAGTTCCGGAGTGACAAGACAATCTGACGAATGCGATCGGTGCCCATCTTCATAGAATCCAGCATTTTGGGTAGATCGGCTTGGACAAACTCGATATCAAGCTCTTCTGCCTCAGCCTGGATTTCGGGGACTGGGGCGGGATAGTACTTCTGGTAAAGGTGCACAAAATCCAATAGATTGTGGGTGTATTCCCGCACATGCGTCAGGTTGCCGTGAATAAAGTTAACCGGATTGTTGATTTCGTGTGCTATCCCGGCCACCATTTGCCCCAAAGCAGACATCTTTTCGCTCTGCACCATTTGAACTTGAGTGCGTTGCAGTTCTTCTAAAAGCTGTTGCAACTGCGTATTTTTGTCGTTCAGTTCTTGGGTTCTTTCCTCAACTTTAGATTCAAGCGTTTGGCTGTAAGTTTCGAGTTGTTCGTTGGCTGTTTGCTGTTGCTGTAAGAGTTGTTGAACGGAGTGAATGAGTTGATTAAAAGCATTGGCAAGCGTCCCAATTTCATCATCTTGCTCAACTGTCGCTCGTAAGTTGAAATTAGACTCTTCGGTAGATCGTCGGGCAATGTTGGTCAACGCTGTAATCGGTCGGGCGATCGCTCGGCTAGTCAAAACTGCCAAAAGAAGGGCGATCGCAACAGACAATCCAATACTCGCAACTACAATTTTCTCAGCGACCTCGTTAGCTTGCTCATGTGACCTTTTCGCTATCTCAAATTCCTGGTAACTTTCGTCAATCAAACCCACTAAGTTATCCGAAATACCGTCGAATTCAAGCGCTAAATCGCTGTTAGTAAACTCCAGCATGACCGCTTGTGCTTGCTCAACATTAGAAGGTAATGCGAGATTCAGATTACGAATTTGTTGAACTCGGCGTTCTAATTCCTGTGAATAGCGTTGTGCTGTGCGCTCGTAGGTCTGCAAGAAGGCTGGTATCTCCTCATGGTGTGCCTGGTCATGCAAGGTGTGGGACTTTGCCGCGAATGCCTTCAGGTCAGTCCAAATTTCTTGAATTTCAGTTTTGTGCCTCAATAGATGACCATATTCATCCTGAAATTTCTCTGGGTACTGCGCTAGAGGAATGAGTTGCTGTTGGTGAGTGCGGGTTTGGAGAACACGAGATTGTAGACGATGCAAAAGCTCTACCTCGTTACGGGCGTGTTCTTCTCGCTCTTCAGCCTGCTGTTGATAGTGATGCCCAACGCCAGAACTAGCAATTGTTCCAGACACCACAATGCCTAGAGCAAGAGCGTATCCTAAACCGATCTTTTGCCCAACTCTGAGGCTGGATAGGCGTTGTCCTAATTTGTGGTGCATCATACAACCTTCTCTAGCCCCACAGGAGTTTGCATAGGTCTAAGATTCCCGCTTTCTTGTTGGTTTAACTTCTGTTTGAGCTGATTTGGCTCGTTCTACTCTATGTAACCACCTAGGTTGTGTTGATAATTATGTGAAGTTGGGCTGAATAAGCTAAAAGGCGATG